>NZ_JBSGUP010000010.1:0-37472 GCF_053607985.1 Streptomyces sp. NPDC055078 | reverse complement strand
CAGTGCGCAGCGGGCGCCGACCGCCGGGGCCTGGACCGCCTCGGTGATCAGCACCTCCGCCCGGGTGTTGCAGCCGTCGGTTGTGTTCAGGCCGGTGTTCCAGTGCCGGAACGCGTCCCGCTCGTATCCGGTTCGGTCCTCGGCGACGACCGCCAGCCGGCCCACTCCCACCGCGATCGGCACCGTCTCCAGCGCGGCCCGGGCGGCAGGGGCGGCGGCGAGCACTGGCGAGGCGGCCGGGGCGGACGTGCCGGCTGGGGCGGCCTGGGCCGCAGTGGCGAGGGTGAGGGGCAGCAGGGCGAGAGCGGCGGCCGTGGAGACACGCCTCAAGGAAATGATCACGCACAGGGGATATCAGCAGCCCTGCCGTCACCAGGCCGGGAACGACCGGACCACCACCTGTAGGGGTGGTGCTCTTCATCGCAACGTGGCCAGAGCGGCACGGAGTTGACCGCAGCAGCGCCCGCCGCGCCGAGCATATTGACGTCGACGAACACGAGGACCCGCCATGCCCGTGAGCCCTAACCAAACTGAGGCAGTCCTTGCCGCCCGCCGCCAGCAAAGCCAGGACAAATTTCGTCAGGTTGAGAAAGCCATCGCTCAGTTGCGTCGAGAGCGAGGGCGCATGACAGTCCGGGCTATCGCCGACCGGGCGAACGTGTCATCCACGTTCCTCTACGACAACGAGGCTGCCAGGGCCCTTGTCCAGAACACGGTTACGACCAGCAAGCGCCGACTCGACCTGGCTTCCGAACAGACTCACAACCGGATCGAAGCTACGTGGAGAGAACGAGCCCTCAACGCAGAGGCGGAACTTACCCGAGCTCAGAAGGAAGTGCACGCTCAGCGGCAGCAGATCGGAGGGCTCATGGGACAGATTCGTGACGCCGAGCAGATGGTGTCCGGTGAGTCGGTTCAGGCCGTCGTCACCGAGAACACCACGCTCAAGCGGCGCATCCTTCAACTCACACGCAGGAACACCGCACACTCCAGGAACGACTTGAAGGTGCCCGGTCGAACAATCGCTTCGCCGACAGGCGCATCGCTGACCTCGAAGCACAACTCCTCGATCCCGAACCGCCGTGACCAGCTTATGCAGTTCAGAGCCAGGTCGGATCGCCAACCAGCGAACGACAGATCAGGCCAGCGCTCCCTGGTGGTCGACTGAGCGCCCGCCCCCGGCGTCCCGTTGAGCCTCCAAACGCCGATTGGCTCCCTGCTGGAGGGGAGGGGTGAGTGCAGCTGATCTGCCTCGTGGAGGGCTGATGCAGGAGACCGACGTCCAGGGACGAAACGCCCGCGCTGGGGGAACTCGGCAGCGTAGACTCACGGACTGTCGAAACCGGTGTGGCTCGCTGTGCTAAGGCGACAGTCAGAGCGTGGGGGACGGGGCGGGGGGACTCCTGTCGCCCCGGAGAGCGGGGCTGGGCATGCAGGTGCGGCACATACAGCTGCAGAATTTCCGCGGCGTCAAGAGCGGGACCATTGCGTTGGACGGTCACTCCCTGCTGGCTGGTTCGAACAGCGCAGGCAAGTCGACCATCTGTGAGGCACTCGACCTGGCTCTCGGGCCGGAACGGATGCTCCGGCGACCTGTGATCGACGAGTACGACTTCTACGGTGCGGAGTACCAAGAGCACGAAGGGGAGCTGCCCGAGGTCCGGATCGAAGTCGTTCTCACCGACCTATCGGACGTTGCCCAGCGACGCTTCAGCAGCCACCTGCGTCGGTGGTCGCGCCAGACCAACAAGTTCCTGGACCTCGTTCCGGACGCTGTCTCGGACGCGGAGGCCGGCGAATGGTGTCTGCCAGTCGTCTTCATCGGTCGATATGACCCGCACGAGGACGACTTCACAGGGGGGACCTTCTTCGCACACCCGGAAAATCCTGCGGAAGTCCTGGCCGAGGATGAAGTATCAGCACCCGGTGCGGGGCTGAAACCCTTCACTCGCACGGACAAGCGGCATTGCGGATTCATCTACCTGAGACCGAACCGGACTGGCAATCGGGCGCTCACTTTTCAACGTGGCTCACTTCTCGACACCATCGTGCGCTTGGAAGCGGAACTGGCGGGCCCGCTATGGGAGAAGACTCTACGCAACCTGGATCAAGTCGTGATCGCCGCTGCGGACTCCGGGTTCGACAAAATTCGAACCGAGATCCGCGAGCGAATCAGTCGCTTCGTCAGCTTGGGTGACACACCTGACCCAGTGGACTTTCGCGCGTCGGAGATCACCCGGGAGCATCTACGTGAGGTCCTGCGTCTTTTCATCGCCACGCAACCCAGCGCCCATTCGGTGCCCTTCAATCGCCTAAGTACGGGTTCCTTGAATCTCCTGGTGTTCGCGATGCTCACCTACATCGCCGAACTCAAGGGCAACAAGTCGGTTATCTTCGCCATCGAAGAGCCGGAGATTGCCTTGCCGCCTCATGCTCAGCGCCGTCTGGTGGATTTCGTCATCAAGCGCATGGGTCAGGTTATCGTCACCTCCCATTCTCCTTACGTCATCGAGAAGTTCGAGCCGTCTCGCACTGTGGTGATCGCGAGAGACTCTGAGGGAATGCTGACAAGTACCGGCGTCACTCTGCCGGAGGACTTCAAGCCGAGCAAGTACCGTCTTTACAGGCGCCAGTTCGCCGAGGCGGTTCTGGCCCGTGCCGTGCTGGTCGTTGAAGGTGCCACCGAGGCAGCTCTGTTCCCGGCCGTATCGGATGTCTTGGAAAGCGATCCCTCTGTTCCCGACTACGTTCACATCGACCTCGCGGGCGTGACTATCTTCGACGCCCAGAGCGATGTCAACGTTCCCTTGTTCGCCCCGGTTTTCAATGCACTGAACAAGCCGGTCTACGGGATCCACGACCAGCCGAAGAAGCCCCTGGAGCAGCGGCTGTTGGATAAGGCTGCTAGCTTCTCGCACTACGTGGAGCTGAGTTACAAGAGCGTTGAGAAGCTCCTCGTAGCAGAGGTGCCCGTCGCCGTCCAAAGGCGGTTCCTCTCCGCGGTGTCCCTGCGTGATGACTACCCCAGCGGATGCGCGAAGCTCTCGCCAGGAGCCACTGACGGTCAAGTACGTTCGCTGACTGCCGACGTACTTCTCGCTCGCAAGGGCGACGGCTATGCAGCCTTGCTGATCACCGAATGCAATGGTCTCAGCGAGCTGCCAGGAGTGCTGGCCGGCATGTTGCTTCTCATTGACGTCAGCCTCCGCCCTGCCCAAGTCGCTGAGGCGACTAGCAGTGAGGCCGCACAGTCCGCGGACGTAACCGATGAAGATTGACGAGGTCCGTCAGGAGATTCTCGACTCCGCCGGACACCTTGTGATCGTTGGTGGGCCTGGCTGCGGAAAGACCACGATTGCTCTGCTCAAGGCCAGAGGGCTCCTCGACGCGCTCGAAGACGAGCAGCGAGTGCTGTTCCTGAGCTTCTCGCGCGCCGCGGTCCGCCAAATTACCGACCGCATGGCTGGCGTGTTCGATCGAATCGGTCGCGAGCGGCTGGAGGTGAGAACCTTCCATGCCTCCTTCCTGGAGATCGTCCGTAGTCACGGAAGACTGCTTTCCGGACAGCCCGCCGGGTTCATCACCCCTGACCGTGAACGCCAGCTCAAGGCGGACTTCGACGGGGACTGGGATGCCGAGCGGCGAAGGCTGGCGAGCGTGGAAGGCATGCACGTGTTCGACCTGCTCGCAGGTGCAACGGCGGATCTGTTGGAGCGCAGCGCATGCCTACGGGCCCTCTATAGCAGCATCTACCCTCTGATCATTGTCGACGAGTTCCAGGACACCAATACCGACCAATGGCGCGTGGTTAAAGCGCTAAGTGCCGAGTCCACCGTGATTTGCCTGGCCGACCCTGATCAGCGCATCTTCGGCCACCTCGAAGGCGTCGACGAGGGTCGCCTGGACGAGGCAACCGCATACTTGCAGCCAAAGCAGTTTGACCTCTCTAAGGACAACCACCGGAGTCCAGGCGGGGGACTGCTTGACTACGCCAATGCAGTTCTGCGAAACGTTCCGCACCCCAAGAGCGATAACATCATCAACTGGGCCTACACCCCTGGTTGGGGCGTCCCCGGCCCGGTGATGGTTCACCGCGCCGTCGTAGCCATGAGTAGGCATCTAACGTCCCATCTCGGCCGGACGCCCACGATCGCCGTTCTTGCCAGCGTGAACTCCATCCTGTGGCCCGTATCCGAGGCACTTTCAACTCAGCGCCTTGCGGGTAACGAGAAGATTCCCGCCGTGGATCACGCTCTCCAGTGGGATCCTGAGCTGTCCGCTGCTGCAGGCTATGCGGTTGCATCAATTATGGAATGGCCGGGACTCAACCGAACTGAGGCCGTCACTAGCACTGCGCGGGCAGTTGCCGATTTCTATCGTGAAAAGGTGGCCAATGGCACTGCCGGTGCCCGCAGCAAGATCAGCGCAATCGAGAATGGAGTAGCGGCGCTCGTCGCGGGAAAGGCCATCCGTTCCAAGTGTGTCAGGGGTATCGCGGCAGCGTTCGACACCGGAATCGCGTTCATTGGGCAGCCGGTGGCTGACTGGAAGGTCGCCCGTGAGCGGCTGAATGGATCCTCCGAACTCGAGGAGGTACTCAAGAGCGCCCGGCTTCTGCGACTTCTCAATGCCACCGATGCTCTCGCCTGGGCGCTTACCGACTCATGGGACGGTGCATCGTCCTACGTTGGTGCCGCTGCTGCTGTGCGCTCCGTTCTGAGTGCGGAAGCCGTTAATGCCTCGCAACAGCCGATTGAGCCCGTGTCCCTGATGAGCATGCACCGCTCAAAGGGTAAGGAGTTCGATGGTGTTGTCATTTTTGAACATCCATACGCTGGCCGCCTGCTCGACCCCGCTTGGGATCCGGAGCGGATTCTCGCGCAGCGCCGGCTGTTGCGTGTTGCCATCACCAGGGCGCGTTCTTTCGTGCTTTTTGTTCGCCCGCAGGGGAGTCAGGTCCTTTGCGGCACGCGTGAAGCCGGATAGCCGGAAGGGGGAGTGGTGGCCAGTCGCATCGAGGCGGGTGAGCCGGATTCGTGTCGCTCCCGGGTTCTCGTCTGGGGCCTTGGCCTGATCGGTCCTTCGCGCTCGGGCGAAGCCGGATAGTCGCTACCGTTCCGGGCTGAGCAGCGGCGACCCGAACCACGCGTCGCTGACTTCTAAGCGACGCATCAGTGCAGTTCAGAGACCACACGGACAGCATGGCAGTCGGTAAACTCGACCATGCCCCGGGTCTCGTTGATCTGGACGGTGGCCGCGACGATCGCGGCAAACACGTCACCGGATAACGAGAGATCCTTCAGCAGTGCGTCGACGTCCTCGGACAGCAGACAGGGCCAGCCTTCGGGCTCCTGGCCGTACAGTTCACTCAACGGGAAGCCCGGCCGCGCGGCGGTACTCGACAGCCTCGGCGAGACTCCTGGTCGGCAGGGTGCCGTTCAGTGCGGCCTCGGTGAGCCGGTCGCCGACCTGGTCGGTGTCGAGCATCGCCTCGCACCACCAGCGGCGCAGGACGGCTTTGGCGTCCTCCGGTGCGGCGGCCAGGAGCTCGCGGTAGAATTCCATCCGGCGCCCGCCGTCGAGCGCGGCCGCGATGCCGTCGGCGTTACGCGGAACACGAGTCGGCTCGTGCGAGTGGACTGGCTGTGCGCTCATCGGCGGCGTCCCCTTTCCGTCTGCCCCGAGTCTGCCCTCTCCCTGGTGCCCAGGTCGACCCGGACGCCAGGAACCGCCACTGAAGAAGATCGACCGGACGGCGGAGTTCTTCGACCAGGTCACCGCCCTGCCCTCGTTCGTCGCCGCAGCCGGCGGGACCGTCCCGGGCCTGCGCGACCGCACGGTGAGCGAGGACGAATCCGCGATCGTGCCCGGGCCCCAGGGGCGGTGCTGCTAGGGCAGGAGTTGTGCCTGGCTCGCCCACTGGCGGAGGTCGCCGCAGGTGGCGGTGGGTGTCCTGCTGCGGTCGGCCAGGGTGTCGAAGGTGGCTCGTACATGGTGCAGATGACGCGGTGGCGGAGTGCCCGTGCGAGGTGGAGGGCGACGAGGTCGTACCAGCCGTCACTGCGGGCGTCGGCGCTTTCATAGACGCGGGTTCGGGGCTGCTGCTGGTAGGCGCGGGCCACCGCGGTGCCGTTGACTTCGCGCTGGAAGTTCCCGCCTTCGGACATCAGGGCCACGGTCTGGATTGGCAAACATGCTGTTCCCTGACGGGCAGGGTGGTCAGTTACGGCGGGTCCGCCGTCCGCGGGCGGGGTGGACCGACCACATCATGCCGATGGTGGTGAGGGCTTTGACCTGTTTCTCGGTCAGGGAGCCTTTCGCGTACCGGCGGCGCTGGGTGGCGATCCACGTGCCGAGGCCCAGGGATGCGGGTTCGGGCGTGCGGTATTTCTGCGGCACCCGCAGGTGGCCGTTGTTGTTGTAGTAGTCGGTGGCCGCGTCCAGGTGCCGTTGCCACAGGTGTGCGTTGACGTCCCACACCATGTCGAGGTCTTCCAGTTGCTGGATCTGGGTGTTGGTGAGCGAGGCGCGGCGGGCGCGGAGGTTGTTGAACCACTGGCCCAGCTGGATCGGCGGGGTGTCGGTGGTGACGTGGCTTTTGGGGACGAGGAGGTCGCCTTCGCGTTCCCGGTAGGTGCGGGCGGCGGCGAGGGCGCGGTCCCAGGATTCGTCCGAGTGCCGGGTCCAGACCATTCCGAGGCGGTCCAGGGCGGCTTTCTGCCCTTCGGTGATCTTGTTGTCGCCCGTTCTGACCCGGGCCAGGTATTCGCCGAGGGGGACCGGGTCGTCGCCCGGGGGCCGGTAGTCGGTGGGCATGCGCAGGCTGCCGTGCTCGCGGTGATACGCCTCCGCCGCGGTGAGGTAGCGCTGCCACGCTGCCTCCCGGCGGTCCCAGAGCATGCCGAGTTCGTCCAGCCGGTGCCTGCGGTCGGGCAGTAGCCGTCCCTGGCCGGCGAGCTGGCGCTGGCGGACGATCCATTCCCCGATCCGGAGCCCGGAGGCGGTGGTGGTCGTGACGCTCAGGCTGCGCAGGTCTCCGTGCTGCTCGCGCCAGGCGCGGGCGGCTCCGAAGTATTCCTCCCACGCGGCGCTGGAGCCGCGGACGACCCGTACGCTGATCGCGTCGGTGAAGCTCCGGGGGACCGGGGCTCCGCTGAAGTGGAGCCAGGAGGGCAGCTCACCGGCCGTACCGGGGCCGCTTCCCGTGCGGCCGAGTTCGGCGCGCTGGCGGTCGAAGTACTCGGCGAGTTCGTCGTCGTGGGCCCGCAGTGCCTGGGTGACGCGCCACACCGTCGCGTACGCGGAGGACTCCAGCGCGGTCGCGGGATCCTGTCCCGGCTCCAGCAGGACCGGGATGATGACCGAGGCCGTCTTGTCCGCTTTCCCGCCCAGCCGCATGGCGCGTCCGAGTGCCTGAACGGTGTCAATCGCGCTGGCCCGGGCGTCGATGAAGGCGACCCCGTCCACGGCTGGCGCGTCGACGCCTTCGCTGAGGACCCTCGCGTTGGAGATCACCACGCGTTCGGTGCCCGGGGACCGCAGCCGGCCGAGCACCTTCCGCCGCTGTCTGCCGGGCTGCTGCCCGTACACGCAGTCGGTCACCAGCTCGCCGGACTCCGCCTGGCGGCCGAGGAGGGCGTCCACTCCGGGCAGGGTCCGGGCGAACCACTGGGCGTCCTGCACCCGGTGGTGGTAGGTGAGCATGCGGGAGACGCCGAACTCCCGCATCGCGCGCAGGACCGCGAGCTGCTTCGCCAGCATCGGCGCCGATGTGGCGGTCCGGCCCACCCCGAAGACCTCCGGAGTGCTGCCCTGGGCCAGCGCGAGGCGCCGCACCTCCGCGTCCGTAGCGATGGCGACGATGACCCGGTAGTCCGCCAGCAGCCCCAGCGCCCGCGCCCGCGCGTAGGGCAGCCGGTAGGAGACCCGGCCGAATATCTTCTCGTCGTCCATGCTGACGACGGTGCTGTCCCCGTCGCCGTGCCCCGCGACGATCCGGGGTGTGGCGGTCATGTAGAGACGACGGTCCACCGGCACTTGAACGTTGTCATGGATGGCCGACCAGCTCCGGTCCCGCGCGCCGGCCGACCGGTGGGCCTCGTCGACGACGGCGAACCGCCAGCCCGGCGCCCCGTAGTCGCGGTGAGCGGCCACCAGCGAGGGCAGGCTCTGGTACGTGATGCCCGCAGTGAGGCGTCCCTGTCCCTTCAGCAGGGTGGCCAGAGTACCGGGGTCGGTGGTGACCGACACCTCCAGGGCCGCCAGGTCCGCCGCGGTCTCCCGGTCCATCACGTCCTGGTCCGAACAGACGGCGATCACCCGGCCTAGGGCCTGCCGTCCTGAGGCGTCCTGCCACGCGCCGAGTGTCTGTGCCAGCAGGTCCAGCGTGGGGACCACGAACAGCACCGGCTCCGAGGGAGCCACAAGACCCGCGGTCTCACTGCCCACGCGGGTCTTTCCGGTCCCGCACGCCAGCACGGCCGTGGTGCGTTCACCGCCACGCAGTGCGCCGGTCACGGCGCCGATTGCTTCCTTCTGATGAGCCCACAACGGCGGGGCCACAATGCTCATGGTGTCGTTCAATCCTCGTCTGATGGTGATGTCGTGGCCACCGCGGGGCCAGGGCCGGGGATCACGCTGTGGCCCTGGCTTCGTCGGCAGGCCGGTTGAGGCGGAGCTGCAGTTCGACCGGACGGTGGTCGGACAGCCGGTCCAGTTCCTCGCTGACGTGGGTGCGGTAGTCGATGACCTCGATGCGGTCCCCGGTGACGTACGCCTGGTCCAGTCGCATGTCCACGCGCTCGTTGTCGTACCAGTGGCCGGTGGTGGGCGCACGGAGTTCGGCCACCTCGTCCTGCGCGTCACGCCAGCCGGAGGCGAGCAGCAGGTCCCGGGCCCGCCGGTCGTACCCGCCGAAGGACGCGTCCGCGTTGATCTCCCGGTAGCGGTGGTGGAGGTTCTGCGGGATCGAATCCCAGGACTCGGGCTCGGTGTCCCTCCTGTCGGGAAAGTTCATGTCCCCGACCAGCACCGCATCGTCCGGCCAGGGCCCGAACTCGGCCCCGTAGTCGGCCAGGTGGTGCGCCTCCTCCAGCCGCCGGACGCCGGAGCTGTAGGCGAGGTGCGTACCCAGGACCAGGAACCGGTCCCCGCAGGGGGTGGTGCAGACCGCCCGCATCAGCCCGTGGTGGAACGCGCCCACCGCCCCAGGCGGCCCGGCATTCGCGTCAAGGCGGGAGGGCCGGTAGTACAGCGCCGACTGGTTGTGACCGTCGCCGACATGGGACGCCACCGGCGGGAGGTACTCCATTCCGGTGGCCTCCGCCAGCTCCCGGAACCGGCGCCCGTGGTCGAGGTGCCAGCCGGTGGCCTCCGTGATCCACAGGAGGCCCGAGCCCCAGGAGGCCATCTGGGCGAGCTGGGCCAGGCGCCGGGTCTCGTCGGCGCCGTCGATGCCGCCAGAGAGGAGATTCCACGAGTGGATCGTGATCTCGGTGGCGCTGCTGTGCTCGGTCATGCTTCATCTCCGCTTTCGTGATCGTCGGGCGGGCTCGGGGAGGGCAGGTCTCGAAGGCCGGGCACACCATCGGCCGGCGTCCACACCGCCGCGGGGTCCGGCTGGCTCATCGGGCCAGGCAGCACGCACAGGACGAAGCAGTCCGTGCCCGGATGGTTGACGCGGCCGGTGACGACCGCGGTATGTCCGGTCTGGTCCCACAGCGCGCGCAGATCTCCGGGGCATGGGCAGCCCGTCCGGGCCGGGTACCAGCGGGGCGGCCTAATCGGGCGCGGTAGCGCCCCCCGGGGTGGTCACGGCTGCTTCCGGGGCGGCCGTGCGCGGGATCGGGCCGGGGCACGGCGGGGGCCGTCGGCGAGACGCCCGGCCAGCGCGTGGATCTGGTCCGCAGCTGCGTCCCCGATGCTGATCTGATGGTTCCGGGAGTAAGAGCAGCTGCGGCACGCCAGGTCCGCGTCCACGGCGACGCCGGGCAGCACGGTCCGCAATCGGGTACGCAGCAGCCCGGCGAGTTTCTCGATGTGCCGCCGGTCGCCGTTCCTGAAGTGTGCTGGCCGCTGTCCGTCCAGCAGGCGCAGCAGGAGCAGCGCCTGGGGGATCGTCACGTCGCCGACGGTGACGCGGGCACCGTCCGCCAGGGGACGGACGGTGTCCATCGGGCGCCGGTGTGTCTGGCCCAGCTGGAGCAGGATGGTGCGCAGCCGGTGAGCGGCTGGTGCGGTTCCGGCATCTCCCGCCATACCAGTTCCGTCAGCGCCTGGATGTCCTTGACCGTGGGGAGGGTGATCCGGGGGGCGTCGTGCGGGCTGTCGCCGGCGGTGACGCGGGCCTGGGTGCCTTGCTGCCGCAGGGCGGTTTCGAGGGCGTGGGCCCTCTGCCCGGTGAACGCCTCGCGGGGGTCCACGAGGATCCCGGCGAGGGTGTAGGGGGTGGAGGCCGCGAACATCAGCGCGTACAGCTCCCCTGCCTCCAGGCGGCATGCGACCGGGCTGAGCCGGCGGGCGGTCAGGGCCTGCCACAGCAACCGAACGGCGCACCTCCCGTCTGGGCCGTCGTGGGCGGCGAAGTCGGGGGCGCGTTCGGTCGGCAAAGGCTGCGGCAGATCGGTGTCAGGGCGGGTGGAGTGGGGCATCGGTGATCCTGGCAGTGGGTGCGGACAGTGTCTGGGACGGCCTCGCGGCCGATGGGGGTGGCGGGGACGAAGCAAGGGGAGGGCTTCGGCGCGCAGTCGTGGACGCCTGGGCAGTAGCGCGGGCGCGGCGTAGAACGCTGTGGATGAGCGGTCAGAGGTGGGTTTCGGGGCGGAGGAGATAGAGACCGCCGCCAGCGGACCGGACGCGGTCGAGCTCCCGCTCGAACAACGTGTGGTGGGGGCTCACCGAGACGTGACTGACCGCGGTGATCGCGTGCGCGCGTCCGTCGGCGACTGCGGTGACAGCCCTGGCCCAGCCGGGCCGCACGGCGGGGTCGGTGTCCCCGGTGTCGTCGGCCTCCCGGCTCACGACACTCCACTCGGCGCGGGCGGCGGCGCTCAGGAGTTCGGCGAGATGAGCGTGGGGGTCGCCGCCAGGGCGGGTGAGCACATAGAGGACTACGGCCAGTTTTTCGGGGGTGCGCGTTTCGAGGGCCCGGTTCATCGCGGTCCGGCGGTCGCGTAGCGCCGCCGCGCTCCGGCCGGGCGCTGTGTGGGTGATGGGGCTCATCCAGTTCCTGCTGTCTCGGGTGCTGGCCGGAATGTCAGGCGTCTTCCAGCACAGGGGTTGTGAGGACACCGTGGGCGTGGCCACGGCGCCACGGCGTGGCCGCGGCCGGTTCCGCAGGCCCTCACCAGCGTTGCGGGCTCCTGTGTGCCCAGTTCGCCGGTGACGGGGGCGATGGCTTCCTGCTGATCAGGCAGTACATGGCGGTGTTGGTGAGTGGTCGGTGGCGGGCTGCTGGGCGGGGCGGGGGTCGGTTACGAGTTCCCATGGGGCCAGGGGCGTGATCTTCCGCTGGAGTGCTTCGATGAGCTTGCGGCGCGAGAGGGTGACCTCGATCGCGTGGTGGTCGCTGATGCCCGAGGTGTCGATGACGGTCACGGTTTGGACGGCCTGCACGGTCCAGGGGTCCATGTAGAGGCGGTCGATGCGGCGGGGTCCGCCCTGCCCGGGGGCGGCGTGGCCGGCGGTCGCGGCGAGCGCGGACGGCTGCTGGCGGCGGATGGCGGCCCAGCGTGCCGGGTCCTGCATCCCGGCATCGAGCATCAGCTCGTCCGTGTAGGTGCAGGACCGCCAGGTGCCGTCGCTCTGGCGCAGCGCGCGGTGACGGCGATGCGCACGGTCGGTGACCTCCGGGGAGGCCCAGTCGATCGCGGCTGTCTGCTCGCCCGCCGGTACGGGGTACTCGTTGAAGTCACCGAAGATCCAGGCCGCTTGTGCCGGGGCTCCGGGGTAGTGGATCTTGAGCCGGTCCGCGAACACCGACATCTCATCGGCCTCGATCCGGCGCGTACCCGGAGAGTTGTAGGCACTGTGCACGACCAGCGTCATGATCGGCACCGACGGGATCTCGGGCAGCGTCAGGACGATGTTGGTGGGCGGCGTCCGCCATCCCCGGCCCAGGTGCGCGTAGTGGGTCCGGACGGTGAAGACCGTCTCGTTGACGAAGGATCCGGTCGGGTTGCGCCCTTCGCCCAGCGGCGCCCGGAAGCCCCGCATGCCGAGCAGCTTCTGGGCCGCGCGAAAGCGCCGGTCGGCGGCGTCCTTCTCCCGCCGTGTGGCACCGGGCCGCGTCTGCGAGTAGGTCAGCTCGGCACGGCCGAGGAAGTCGGGCCTGCGCGGCGTGATGATCTCCTCGTGCGCGCGCCGCCACCGCTCGGGCAGCACACCGGGATCGGATTCCGGGCCGCCGTCATGTTCCAGGTTGAAGAACATCAGGCAGACGTCGTCACAGCCGGGGGTGTTCATCGTTTCTCCATCAGGTCGCGTAAGGGTGGGAACCAGCCCGGGGAGGCCGGGGCCGTGAGGGACAGGTCGGCGAGCTTGCGGCGGGAGACAGCGATCAGCAGAGCGTGGTGGTCGCCCAGGCCGGTGCGGTCGATGACCGGCAGGTCTTCGACCGCCTGCAGAACACCGGCCGATGTGCAGGCGCAGTCGATACGGCAGGCCCGGCTCAGGAGGGTGTGGGCAGTGGCCTCGGACACCTTCCTCACCCGCGCCGCCTCCCCGTGCTCATGCCGACGGCGGTCAGCCGCAGCAGGCGAACTTCGCTGTCCCCGACGATGGGTACCGGCGGCAGGCGAATCCAGCCCGCGCTCCCGTTGCCTGTCTCATCCGAGGGGATCACCGTTCCGGTCCGGCCGGTCCTGCGGCGGTCAGCGCCTGGGTGAGGCTGCCGCACACGGGCGGGGCTCCGGTGAGGCCGGCGTCGCGGACCGGTTGTGAGCCCGCGATGTGCAGGGTGCGCCCGGCTTCGTTGAGGTGGCGGCGCAGGCTCATCAGGGTGCCCAGCCCGGCCGGGTCCAGTGTCCGGACGCCGGTGAGGTCGAGCACCGGGTCGCCCGTGGTCGTGGCGGTGAGGGTGTCGAGCCGGGCCCGCAGCGGTGTGGCCTCCTGCTCGCCGATGTTCCCGCCGACGGTGAGTACGGTCCGGCCGGTGCTGGTGGGGGGGCCGGTCAGCCAGGCCCGCCCGAAGCGCTCGACGCCGGTACCCGGCTCGCGTTTGAGGGCGACGCCTCCGTACAGGTGGATGTCAGCCGCGGAGAGCGTCGCATCCCCGGCATCGGGGTCGGGGTCGGGGTGCCATGTGTGGACCGAGACCAGCCCCGGGTCGATCATGTCCAGCCCGTCGAAGAACTGCCCGATCGCTTCCCGGCTCCGGCCGCGCATCCGCACGCCATGGGCCCCGAGCAGGGCCTCCGCCTCGCGGGCCTTCTTGGGGGCGTGATCGTCCGTGCCGTGGGACAGCACGACGGCGCTCCCCGCGGGCAGGGCGTGCACCAGCTGCGCCACCAGGACGTGCGGCTCCTCCTCGTCGGCGATGAAATGCAGCACCGCGGCGAGGAGGAGAAACACGGGCTCCTCGAAGTCGAGCAGCCGCAGTGCGTGGTCCAGGATGGCGCCGGGGCTGCGGAGATCCGCCTCGACGGCGGCGGTGGATTCCTCCCGGCCGCTGCGCAGGAGGGCGTCGGCGTGCGCCCGCACGAGCGGGTCGTTGTCGACGTAGAGCACGCGCGAGGCGGGGTGGTGCGCCTCCACGATGGTGTGGACGTTGATGCCGGACGGGGAGGGCAGTCCGCAGCCGATGTCGAGACCCTGGCGGATGCCCAGGTCGCGGGCGATGTCGGTGACGGCGCGGATCAGGAAGCTGCGGTTCTGCCGGGCGGACAGTGCGGGGTTGAAACCGAGACGGGTGAGTTGTTTGGCCAGGTCGCGGTCCGAGGTGTAGGAGGATTTGCCGTCCTGGTAGGCGTCGTAGAGGCGGGCCGGGGTGGGACCCCTGCCGTCGGCCGGCTGGGTGCGGTCGTGCGGTGGCGATGGCATGGCGATTCCGGGTGAAAGGGGGCTGGCCTGCGGGAAGGGGGCTGTCTGCAGGGATGAAATGCGTCGATGGTCAGGGCTCGATGACGCCGACGGCGTCGAGGCCGCCTACGACGAGGAAGAAGATGATCAGGCGCCAGGGAAAGCAGTGCGGAGACGTGGAGAGCCGTTTCGCGATACGCGCCAGGGCGTTATGTGCGGTCCGGTATCCGAACCGGAGTGCCCGCGCCGACTGCCAGGGCGTCGGCGCCGCAGCGAGCTGGGGCACGGCCGGCTCCTTGTCGTCGGGCAGTCGCGCCGCCGGCGGCTGGGGTGCCGGTGCGAACCGGGGGAGGGGGGTCTCGTGGGGGTCTGGCATCGTCGGCTGGCGTCCTTCCTGCTCCGTTGTGTGGGGCGGGGGTCGGTCTGTGCGCGGGGGGCGGGGTCAGACGGAGGTGGGGAGGTGGGCTGGGGCCGATGCGGCAGGGCGGGCGAAGCGCTGTGACCACTGGGGTCGCTGGCCGGGTGCGAGGGCGTCTTCGGCGAGCCGGTGGAACTGGATGTCGCCTGTGCCGGCGGGGGGTTCGACGCACTGGGCGTCACGGAAGTAGCGCTCCATCGGCAGGCTCGTCAGCAGCCCGTGTGCGGCGTGGATCTTCATGCCGAGACCGGCCGTTCGGAGCAGGGCGGCGACGCTTTGCTGTTTGGCGGCTATCAGGGCCGTGTCGCACGGCTTGCCGAGGTCGAGCCGGCGGGCGGCGTCGTAGACGGTGGTCCGTGAACTGTGGAGCAGGGCGCGGATCTCGCCCACCCGGGCGCGGACCACGCCCTCCTTGGCGATGCGGGGGCGGCCGGTGACGTGGGCGACGCACTGGTCGAGCGTCGCCCGGTGGAGTCCGAGCGCGACCGCGGCCAGGTTCAGCCGCCCGTACAGCACCGAGCTGGAGTAGGCGACCGCGAGTCCTTCCCCGGCCTGGCCGATACGGCGGCTGTCCGGGACGCGGACATCGTCGAGGACGAGCTCTCCGAAGGTGAAGCCCTTGAGCCCGAGCCGGGGCTCATGAGGAAGGGTGCTGACGCCTTTCCGGTCGTGCTCGACCAGGAACGCCGTCAGCCCGCGGGGCCCTTCCCCGGTGCGGACCACCACCCCGTGCAACGTCCCGATATGGGAGTTGCCGACGAAGACTTTCCGGCCGTTCAGGATCCAGCCCTTGCCCTTGCGGCGGCCGGTCGCCTTCATGCCCAGTACGTGGCCGCCGGACTCGGCCTCGGTGACCGCGATCGTCGGCAGGCAACTGCCGTCGGCCACCGGCTCAAGCCATGTCCGCCGCTGCTCCCCGGTCCCGAAGTGCAGGATCTTCGCCACTCCGAGCATGGACGCCTGCGCCGCCGCGCCCATTGCCGCGCTGACTCGCGAGAGTTCCTCGATAATGACGGTCTTGGCGATGTGGCCGGCGTCCATGCCGCCGTGGACGGCGGGTACGGTGACGCCGATCCAGCCCTCGCGGGCCATTGCCGTCACCAGGTCGCGTTCGGTCTCCCCGGTGGCCTCCATCCGGGGGATGCGGGGTGTGATCTCCGCCTCGGCGAAGGCCCGGACCTTGTATCGCAGGTCGTCATGGTCGGCGTGCATCGTTCTCCTTCGTGTTCTCGGGGCCGGCGGGCGGGCTGTGGGGGAGGAAGGGGAACAGCAGGGGCATCAGCGCGTCGCGGTAGGACTTGATGAGGTGCAGCAGTTCCTGCTCGGTGTCCTGCGGGCGGGCCACGGTGTCGATGAAGCACACGGTGGCGAGCGTGATGCCGGTCTCCGGGTCGACGAACGGGGCGCCGACGTAGGCGCCGACACCGAGCTGGTCGACGACCAGGTTGGACCGGAAGCGGGGGTGGTCGTACACGTCGGTCAGCACGAGCGCGTTCCCGCGGCGGGCCAGCAGTGACGGGCAGTAGCCCTCGGTCAGGCGCATCGTGCGGCCGATCAGGGGCAGGTCACCGCGCGGTGCCCGGTACAGGCCGGTGAAGAACTGGCCGTCCTCGCCGAGGAGGTTGACCATCGCGTAGGAGGCTCCGACGTCGCGGCCCAGGGCGGCGGCGGCTTCGTCCAGGTCGCCCCGGGCGGCGCGCGTGAGCCCGAGTTCGGCGAGCCGCCGCTCACGCACCGTCGCGTCGGCGGGGCTGGGGGCGGGCCCTGTGCGCAGCGTGTGCCGGCCGGAGGCGGGGGGACGGGTCACAGCAGGACTCCACGGGAGGGCGGGGACAGGATCAGCGTCTGGGCGCGCTGGACGAGCGCGGCGAGCACCGTGGCGACGGACGCGGTGTCGCGGGCGTCGCACATCACCACCGGGACGTCGCCGGTCAGGCCGAGTGCGCTCCGGATCTCGTCCTCCTCGTAGCGGTGCGGGGCGTTGGCGAATTCGTTGACCGCGACGACGACCGGCACTTTCAGGGACTCGGCGAAGGTGAGGGGGGTGAAGCCGTCCTGGAGGCGGGCGGTGTCGATCACGACGATGGCGCCGACCGCGCCGTGCGCGAGGTCCTTCCAGGTCCGCGAGAACCGGTCCTGCCCCGGGGTGCCGAAGAGGAAGAACTCCATCGGGTGCGGGGGGTCGGGGAAGGTGACCCGGCCGAAGTCGAGTGCCGTGGTGGTGGTCGCCTTGTTCTCGATGCCGGTGAGGGAGTCGGTTGCGGCGCTGGCCTGGGTGATGACCGCCTCGGTCCGCAGCGGGGCGATCTCGCTCACGGACCCGATCAGTGTCGTCTTTCCGGCCCCGAACCCTCCTGTGACCAGGAACTTCACGGTGCTCATGGGGGGCAGCGGTTCAGCGGCCGGCACCGGCGGTCACCCCCCACCGCATCTGGAGGTTGGCCAGGCAGGCGTCCAGCAGGGCGGTGCGGTCTCCGCCCGGCGGCGGGACGGCCATGCCCAGCACGCCGTCCAGCAGGAGATCCGAGACGATGACCATGACGACGGGAGCGGGCAGTTGCACGGTGCCCGCCAGCTCGATGACCGACCGGTTGCCCTCCTGGCACAGCTCGGCAAGCCGCCGCTGCTCGGGAGCGAGACCGGCGAGGACGGCCCCGGGCTTGGCCCGCACCTGTGATTCGAGCCGCAGGGACAGGTCAGCCTCGGTCCGCCCTCCGGTCAGCAGGTAGCGGGGGACCCGGGGGACGGCCTCCCAGCCGAACGCCGCCATGTCACTGTCCTTCGGCGGGCGTCGTACGGTCCGGCGTGGCGAGGTGTTCCCCGACCTGCTGGACCAGGAGGGCCATCTCGTGGCCGACGCGGCCCGGGTCCGCCGAGGTGTCGGTCGCCACCGCCAGCAGGCTGCCCTGACCGGCGGCCATCACGAACACGAAGCAGTTCTTGTGCCGGATGACCACCTCCGCGACTTCTTCGTTCAGTCCTGCGGCGACGGTCTCCACGGTGGCGTTCCCCAGGGAGTAGAGGCTGGAGGCCGCGGCGGCGAACCGGTCCATGTCCGCAGCCTCCAGCGGGCCGGTGGACGATCCCACCAGGCCGTCGCGGGAGGCGAGGACGGCCCGGGTGGTGTGGGGGACCTGGGCCGCGAGCTGCTCCAGGAGCCATTCCAGGCCGCGGAGCTTCCATTTCGGTGCGGCAATCTGGCTGGTCATCACGAACTCCTTGCGTCAGAACGGATGAAGAGAGGGGAAGAAAGGGATCAGACCGGCGGCTGCTCCGGTGCCGGTCCGGCCGGGTGGCTGTGGACGGTGCGGACACCGGCGAAGAACGCCGCCGCCGGCCCCGCGCCGGGGGCGCCGGCGGGACCTGTGTCCCCGTCCGGCGTGATCACGGCGGACGGCGGGGTGTTCCGGTCCCGGCGCGGAAGCACGGGCCGCCCACCCGTACCCGCGCCTGTCTCCGTCGCTGTCACCGGGCCGGAGGCCGGCGTCGCCTGCAATACCGCGCCGCGCCGGGGCAGCACCGGCCGGGCAGCACCGCCGGCCTGTGGCGCGCTGCCGCAACCGGGGACGGGGGAAGCCGCGGACCGGGGGGCGGGTGCCGGGGGAGTCTGCCGAGCGGCGGGGGGAAGCTGTTCCGGGACGACGACCAGGCGCTGGGGCAGCACCACGCTCGCGGTGTGCCCGCCCTCCGGGTTCGCGCGCAGGCTGACACCGATGCCGTACGCACCGGCCAGCCGCGCGACGACCGGCAGCCCGATCCGGCCCTCCCGCAGCCGGGCGTGCACCGCTTCCTCCGACGGCTCCGCCAGGAGGGTGTTCGCCGCTGCCAGCCGTTGCTGCGACATCGGCAGACCCTGGTCCTCGACCTCCACCAGCAGGTCCCCGTGGAGCCAGGAGGCCGACACCCGTACCTCGGTCTCCCTCGGGCTGTAGCGGAGCGCGTTGTCGATGAGCGCCGCCAGCAGGTGCGTTACCGCAGGGCCCGCGTACCCCACCAGCCACAGCTCCTGCGGCGGCCAGCTGGTCCGCGCCCGCCGGTAGTGCTCGGTCTCCGCCGTCGCCTGCCGCAGCACGGTCGGCAGCGGCACCGGCTCCCGGCTGGGCCCGAACGGCTTCCCGCCGAGCACCATCAGGCTCTCGCTGTAGCGGCGCACCAGCGTCGCGAACAGTTCCGCCCGGAACGTCGTCCGCAACAGCTGCGGGTCCTCAATGGTGTTCTCCAGCTGCTCCAGGACCTCCAGGAGCCGGATGGTGGTGCTGTGCAGCCGGGGCGCCACACTCGCCACCACCTGCGCCTCCCGCCGGGCCTGGCCGTCCTTCCGGGCCCGCACGACGGCCTTGAGCGCTGCGTCCAGCGCGGCGGCGAGCGCCTGGTCGAACGCCGTGAAGACATCGCACAGGTCCGCTCCGCCCAGCGGTTCCGCGATACCGGAGCCGCCCGCCTGGCCGGACTCCTCCAGCGAGGCGGCGATCTCACGACGGCCCGCGGCCAGGACCGAGGCGTAGTAGTCCACCCACGCACGGACCCATGCCGTGTGTTCTTGCCGCTGCGCTCGCTCGCGGTCGATCTCAGCGCGCTCCCCGGCGAGGTGCGCGGCCAGGCGTGCCGTGTCGGCGTCCGCCCACGGCCAGCACAGCACCAGGGCCCCGGTCCCGGCCGCGGCGGCCCCGGGAACGGTCCACTGCCAGGGCAGTTCCGCAGCAGCGTGCGCCGCCCACAAGGCGGATGGCACCGCCGCACCGGTGAGTACCCCGGCGAGGTAGCGGTTCCGCAGCCGCGACCGCCACCCGCGCACGTCGCGGACCGGCGGCGCTGCGGTATCGCGCTGACGGCGCGACGACCGGCGAGGGGAAGGCAGAGTCGGCTTCATGAACCTTGAATCCTCACAACAGCGAGAAACAGCACAAAAGGGGTGACGGGAGGGAGCGGGAAGGGTCGGACCGGCTGCCGCGGGGTTTCCGAGGCCCCCGCAGCAGCCGGGAGGGTGCGGCATCGAACTGCGCCGCGGTCTCGATCCGGTCCGTCTGCGGGAACTCCGGTACGGGCGATGAACATGCACCGCTACCGGGCCCCGCAGGGGAGCCGGAGCCCTCCGGGCCGGCACGCCGTTCCCCATACGGCGCGGGCACTGCGCCGGGGCAACGACATGGCCGGGCCGGTGCCGTCCCGGAGCGCTTCCCACCCTGGACCCGTGACCACGGGGGGAGCCGACGGGGCCGGGGCGAACGGATCACGCCCCGGGACGGCGTCTGCGGGCCGGGCAGCCTCACGGCCCCCGGCGGCTCATACACGACCCAGCACTGGGGTGGAGCAGACCGGCCTCGTGCGCCCGCAGCACCGCGTGCACAGGAGTCCTGGCCCTCAGGCGATGGCACACCTCGCCCTCCAGTTCCAGCACCATCCGCCCGGTGAGCGCCGCGAGTTCGGCGTACCGTCCCGAAGACACCCCGGCCGCCCACGCGTCCAGCAGCCCCAGAGCCGCCGGGCCCAGGAACACCGACTGGGACCGGGCAACGGGGAACAGGCCCCGGCAGACGGCCTCGTGCACCAGCCCCGTCCAGGCCGCCTCCGGCCAGCCGGTCAGTACTCGGCCCACACCAGCCATCCGCTCACAGACTTCCCGCTCGGACCCGGCCAGGCGGCAGTCGATCAGAGTGCCGACCGTCGACCCGTGCGCGAGAGCATCCAGCAGCACCGCGTCCGGCAGCGCCAACTTCCCGCCCGGAGAACGGCAGTCATGCGGCCAGTCCAGGCCGCCGGCCCCGTAGAACGCGGCCCGCGCCCGCTCACTGATCCGGGAGGGGCAGTGCACGCCCCACACCACCAGGACTCCGCTCCGCCCGTCAGGCAGCAGACGCGCGTCACCAAAACCGGGCAGTGCCGCCAGGACGCTGGACACCGCTTCGCCCACGGGCCGGGGACCGGTGGGCACGACCCCGCCCAGACGGCCGTCCCCGGCCGGCACCGCCAGCACCCCTCCCTCCCCCGCCCCCGGGAAACGGACGGCCACCGCCCGCGCCACAAGCGACGGGTTCGCCAGCAACTGAACGAACCTGCGGTAGTCCGGGGCCGTCTGCGCGGACGCAACCGTCACCAACGCGCCGGACCGGGGCAACAGCCCGCCGACGGTAGGCGACGCGTCTGATGAGGGCAGGGCGAGAAGAGAGTCAGTCATGGTCTTCCACCAGAGAACAACGCACGAATGAGGACCGGACAGGACGCAGCGGGAGCCCCTACGGGGCGTGGCCTCCGCGGGTGTGAAGGGCCCTGGCCAGGGCCTCGCGGAGCATGTCCGCGTCCGGCGGGCCAGCGGCTTCCCTCCGGCGAGGCTTCCAGGGAGGGGTGTCCCAAACCCATCCGCGCGTCGGCGGCAGGACCAGACCCTCCCTCTCGCGGGAAATCCGCACGCCAGGCAGGCCATCCAGGGCAGCGGCCGTTCCGCTCTCCAGCACGAACGTCATGTCACCGTGCCCGCGCAGGCTCGGGACCGACACCAAACCGGGCCGGTGATCCGCCGCGCGGTCAAGGAGAACCATCGCCTTGCGGCCCTCCTCCACGGGCACGGTGGCCGCATCGAACACGCCGCAGACCGAGCCGACCGTCACATCCGGGTCCGACCTCAGCAGCCGCAGCGCTCCCTCGGCGTCGACCACCGCGCCGGCCACGACCAGGGGCCACCCGAGCACCTCGGTGTACGCATGCAGGAGAGACGCGGGATCACTCGACCGCGGAGGCCACCAGAAAGAACCGCCGGAGGAGCCGTTCACGCCGCCCCCCCCACGAGCAACGGACATGCCACGCGGAGCGACCATCTGCCCATCAGACAGCAGATCCCCGGTGACCTCGAACAGCACGACGTTGCACAACAGGCTCCAGACCTGTTCCGCATGGTGCGTGGACAGGCGGGCCGCGTCCCGGTCGGCGGAGGAGGAGTCCGGGCACAGCGGCTGGTGCCCGCATCGTGCTGGGGTCGTCATCGCGGATGTCCGAACATGTTGGTGGCTCCCTGGTGGGGTGACCGGTCCGCTGTGCGGCTCGGGGCATTGCGGGTCCCGCCGACAGGCCGCAGCCGTCTGGCCGACGGGACGGTGCTGTTGTCTGCCGCGATCAGCGTTGCGGATTGTGTGTGTCATCACTAGGCCAAGCCGCGACAAGCCGCGACAAAGCGATGTCAGGCCACGACAAGGCTGCAGCGAGCGGTGACAAACCGAGACATCCTGGGGCCGCCAGCATGTCACCCGGCCGACCGCAGGTATCCGGGTTTGCCCGTGTTTTGGAAGGGCTCCGGCACCGGCCCCAACATCGGGTTTGTCGCGGCTTGGTGGTTCGATGACGCGTCGTCTCCGCCACTGTTGAGGGGCGGCTGAACTGGGCTCGCGCCGCATAGTCACACCTCGATCGAAAGTGGGAGACACCATCGACATGTGCTGGCAGGATCCACGAGGAGCGTTCAGGAGAACTGGTGTCACAGGCGTCGCCGGGAACGGCTGCTGCCCGATACAAGAGGCGGGACGAGTGCCTCGGAGGCCGGGGTCAGTCTTCAGGAACCTGCGACACCGAGGGCCTTACCGGTCGGGCGCACAGGAGTATCCGCCGTGGTCTGGGCCGTCGGGGTTGATCGAGGGACTGTGGGGACGACGATCAAGCGCGGCGGCCACGGCGTACGGTGGTAACGCCTCTTGAGGCAGCTTCCGTGAACCTAGGGTGCGCGTTCTGAGCACGGATCTGCTGGTCCCGGCTGTGGGTGCACTGTGGCGGGGAATCGCTCCATCGCCTTATGGCAGCGAGGCGCAGGCGCTGGTCCGATCATCGGCGGGGCGGTGAGGTCCAGACGGCTTCCGTGTCACCGGTGCGGAGGATTTCCAGGCGGTGGGCGAGTTCGGCGCGGGCGAACTCCCGTCGGGGAGCGGTCCGGATGTAGGGGCTGAGGCCGGTGATCTCCCGCGCGGAGATCACGGTGCCGAGCGTGTCCCAGCTGCGGACATCCCATCCGTAGGCTTGTGTGAAAGCACTGAGATCCGTGCCCGTGGGACGCTGGAACCGTCGTCGGGTGTAGTGGACTTGGGCGAGATCCCATTCGCGGGGGCCGATCGCGGTGTGGTCCCAGTCGCCCAGCACGAGATCGCCCTCAAGGGTGCGCATCGCGTTGTTGGGGTGAGCGTCTCCGTGGATCAGCCCCCAGGGGCGAGTGAACGGCAGCTGCGGCCACATGGCCCGCAGCTCGGCGATCCGGCCCAGGAGCCAGGTCCGCGGCGCGGTCGGCAGCGCGTCCGGTGTTTGGCCGAGCGCGGCGGTGACGTCGTCGAAAGGGTCGTCGAACCGGCCCAGTGCGAACGGCGGCACGGGCTGGGCATGCAGCTGCTGCAGCAGACGGCCGAGCCCGGCGCCGTCCGGAGGCGGCCCATCGGCGGCGTTCACCCGGTGCCACAGCGACACGACCCGCCCCTGGACGGTGAACGGCTGGTCGACGGTGTCGACGGGAACGACGCAGGGATAGCCGCGCCGGGCGAGCCAGCGGGTCACCCGCACGGATGTGGCAACGCGGGCCAGGGCGTCGGGGGCGGTCGCGATCCGCACCACCCAGCCGCGCGAAGGCAGCGCGATCACCGCGTTGCTGTGCTGATGCAGGACTTCCGCATCACTCACGTCCACGTTCAGGAGATCACCGACAGCCAGGACGACGGCATCGGTCGGGGCATCGGCAATGCGATCGATAGGCACAGGAGTGAGTCTCACCGATCCCGCCCCGCCCGGGAAACCGTGGCGGATACCCGCCCTGCCTCCCCCGGCGGGCGACACCGGGCGCGGGACGGCGTCACGGGCCGTGAGGGGCGCCGGGGCCGGACGCGCGCAGCGCTGGCCGTGCCACCTCGTACAGGTCCCGGACAGCCGGTTGGTCCGCGTAGGGCTGTGCTGCCGTAAGGACGTCGTTCAAGCGGCGCCGGACCCGGTGGGAGGCGAACGCCGGCAGCAGCCCGACGAGCTGCGTCCCGACCGCGCAGCCCTGTTCGACCGAGCCGGCCTGGAGGTATCCGATGGCCTGCACGGCCATCGAGAAGGCCCGCAGCCGGGCGTAGCCGTTCTTGCCCTCACCCCGCAGCCGCAGCGCATCACCTTCGGCTTCCGCGGCCTGCTGCCCCATCCCGAGATTGCGGTAGCAGTTGCCCTCCTCGTCCCGGAGATAGGCCAGATCGTAGATCTCCGACCACGCCGGTTCACCCGATCCGCCGGCCTTCTCCAGGAATCCGCGCACCTGGCCGAGAAGCGCCAGCGTCGCCGCCTGATCACCGGTGAGCGACGTGGCCAGGGCAGCCTTCCCAGTGATGAACGCACGGGCCTTCCACGGTGCGCGGCCGGCCAGACCGCTCGCGCCGTCGGTATAACTGAGCGCCCTGTCCACGTCGCCCGCCCAGATGCTCTGCAGGCCCCGCATCGACAGGACCCACCCGACGAGCGTGGGATCGTCGAGTTCCTGCGCGGCCGCCAGCGCCAGCGCCAGGAAGCGCCCCGAGTCACGGGTCTGCCCCACATCGAAGTGCATCCAGGCCACCCGGACGGCGAACTCGGCCGCTGTCTGGAACAGCTCCTCCCGGACAGCGGTACTCATCGCCGAATGAAGGCGGGGCTGCACCACCCGCAGGAGATAGTCGGTGGCGTACGAACGGGCATGACCACCGCCGAACTGGTGATCGGACGCGGTCAGCGACGTGAGCATCGACCGGATGACCTGCACATCCCCGCCCGTGGCCGCTACCTGCGCCAGCCGGTCCGGCGCGGAGGGGCTGAGACCGTAACCGAACGGGAGGCCCGCCGCAGTCAGATGTTCCCCGCCCAGGCCGGTCACACTCAAGGTCTCCTGACGGGGGGAGAGGCCAGCCGGGCCCGGCGGGAGGGACGGTTCGCCCGATGCACCGGCCGCCGGGGCGGGGGAAGGCGAGGCCGGGTCCTTGACGGAGGCGAACAGTTCCTCGGCCGGGACACTGAAGAGGCGCTCCAGGATCATCCGCGCGTGACGGTGGGGGAGGGCTTTGAGATCTCCGTTCATCCAGCGCTCGAACGTCCTCGGGATGACAAAGGCGTACTTGAGATTCCCGCTTCCCGGTGTTGCGCCCAACTCCCGGGCCACCCGGGCGTAGTGACCGTTGAAGACTTCGTAGACGCTCCACTTGCGCTGCTCGACCAGCTGGCGGAAGAGAGTCCTGCGCATCAGTGCTTCCCTCCGGCCCCTGGGTGTCCGGTCCTTGGACCAGACGGTGACATGCCGAACCAATCCGGAGCGGGCAGCATCCGTCGCGCCAAGCGACCAGCTCAGTACACATCGTGACAGTGTGACTCTGCCTACAATGCTCCCCCGGCCCTGACTTATCAACAGCGCGAGCAAAATTGCTCCGTTCTTTGGTTGCCCCGCCTCGTGGTGCTCCGCCACACTGACGGCATGCCGCAGACGAACAGCCCTCAGCCTTCCGTCGTGCGGTCCCAGCTCGGCGCGCTTCTGACACAGCTTCGGCAGGACGCGGAGCTGAAGCAGAGCGAGGCCGCGCAACGCGCGGGCACCGACCCCGGTACCCTCAGCAGAATCGAAGCCGGACTGCGCGGGATGAAACCGGCGACCGCCGAACGGCTCCTGGACTGTTACCACGTCTCCGACCCGGCCGTCCGCGACGAGGTCCTCGAACTCATCCGCCTCGACGCCGGCCAGCGCCGCCGCCCCGCCTGGTGGAAACGGCACCACGAGGTCCTCAGCCCCACCGCGTTCGACGGCTACCTCGCTCTCGAAGCAGCCGCCCAGGAGATCCGCAACTACGAACCCCTGATCATCCCCGGACTGCTCCAGACGCCCGCGTACGCACAGGCCGTCATCACCGCCATGCGCCCCGAACTGACCGCCGTCCAGGCCGCCAGACTTGTCGAGATCCGCATGGCCCGGCAGCGCAAGATCCTCGGCGCAACCGAACCCGGGCGCACCTTCCGCTTCCACGCTCTCATCGACGAAACCGCCCTGCTTCACCTGCCAGGAAGCGTAGCCGTCATGTCCGAGCAGCTGGAACACCTCACGGCGGCATGCGACCACCCGCAGACCACGGTGCGCCTCAGCCCGCTCGCCTCCCGCCCGCACCCCGGCCTCGCTGGCGCCTTTGTCATCATGACGCTCCCCCCGCCCGCCCACGCAGTGGTGTGTGTTGAGATCATGCACCGCTCGCTGTACGTCGAGAACGACAACGACATCGGCCTCTACAACAGCGCTTTCACCCATCTGTGGGAACGGGCGCTGAGCCCCGCCGAAACCTGCACCTACCTGAAGAACAGAGCCAAGGAGAATCCCGCGTGAGCGTCAGCCTTCCCTCCCCGCCGGCCCCGGCCGCACCTGCGTGGCGCAGGTCCTCCCACAGTGGCGGAGCAGGCAACTGTGTCGAGATAGCCACCGTCTGCCCCGACGTGGTGGGGGTACGCGACAGCAAGAACTCCGAGGGGCCCGTACTCCTGTTCTCCCGCGGCGGGTTCACTCCGTTCCTCGCCGCCCTGCAAGCAGAAGCACCCGTCATGCGGTGAGAATGGTCCCGTCGTCGGCACCCGGTGACAGTCGGTCAGGATGGCTGGTGCGGGTCTGCTGAACCTCTCGGGGGCGGGGGAGACTGAGGGGAGATACCGGTGGACCGGGGAGGGGGCGGTGTCCGTGGCCGCGGTGGGTGGAGGGGATTCGGCGCTGAAGCGGGCGCGGTTCGCGCTGAACATGACGCTGGAGGAGGCCGCCGATGAGTTGAACGTGCTGACCGGCGGTGCGGCAGACGCGAGCCTGATGAGCGCGTGGGAGTCTGGCCGGCGCCGCACCGGCAAACGAAATCGGGCCGGATTGTGCCGGCTGTACCGCGAGCGGCCGGAGGTGCTGTTCGCCCACCAGGACGGGACGGCGGCCACCAGCGTGCTGGAGACCTCCGGAACGGCCGTGGTGGTGGAGGTCCTCACCCGCTGGACCGACCTGGTCGAGGCGATGGTCGAGGTCGCCGCCGGGGCGCGCGAGCAGCTCGTCGTCACCGGCTCCCGGTCCCGGGAGAGGGAGTACCTGGCGGCGATCGAAACGGTGGTGGCCCAGCAGCCGGACCTCATCCACTACCGCGTCCTGTACGGACCGCCGCGGCACCGGGCACTCGCCGGTCATCTGCTGCGGCTGCTGGAACTGCGCGATCCGTCCGCGCGCCGCAACGGCGTCAAGACGCTCCACATCGGGATGGTGGAGCCCACGCAGGCACTGGAGCGCTTCTTCGTTGCCTCGGAGCGCGCGGCGGTGGTGCCGCTGCCCAGTTTTCACGGGGCGGACGGGTTCGACTGCGGGGTCCTGCTCGGCCGTGAGGCGGCGGTGGGTCTGGTCCACCATGGGCGGGAGGCGTGGGCGCGGCCGGTGGAGACGACCGAAGCCGTCCGTGCGCTGCCGGTACGGCACAACTAGGCGTGGTGGGGAGAGGCGTGAGCAAGGACCTTCAACAGGTGGCCGGGGACCGTGTGGCGTCGGTGGTGGAGCTGGCCCGGGAGATGATCCGGCGGCCGAGCCGGGCCGGGATCGACGATTACGGGCCCGTCCTCGGCGTGCTGGAGGACTGGCTCACCACTCACGGTCTGCCGCACCGGCGTCTCCACGACGGGTCCGGGCAGTTGGGGGGGTTGCTGGTGGAGATCCCCGGCGGCCGTCCGGGGAAGTGGTGGACGCTGGACGCGTGCGTGGACACCGCCCCGTACGGCGACGAGTCCGCCTGGTCGTTCCCGCCTGCCTCAGGGGATGTGGTCGACGGCTGGCTGCGGGGCCGGGGTTCGGCCGATTCCAAGCTCGCAGCGGCCATGTTCTGCCACATCGCCGCCGACCTCAACGCGCGTGCCGAGGCTCTGCACGGCGGGCTCGCCGTGCTCCTGGACGTCGATGAGCACACCGGCGGCTTCGGCGGCGCCCGCGCCTACCTCGCCGACGAGGCCGCGGCCCGCCCGGCCGGGGTGATGATCGGCTACCCCGGCCTGGACGACATCGTGGTCGGCGGGAGGGGACTGTGGCGGGCGTCGATCACGGTGCACGCCCCCGCCGGGCACTCCGGGTCCAGCAAGGCCGTGGTTGGTGCGATCTCCCGCGCCGCGCATCTCGTGCGGGTGTTGGACGCGGCCGAACTGCCTCGGGTGGACGGTGTCTCGGGGTTCCCGCTGCCGCCGAAGCTGTCGGTGACCGCCTGCCACGGCGGCCAGGGCTTCTCGACCACCCCCGACCGGTGCGACCTCAACGTCGACTTCCGCACCACCCCGTCCTTCGACGCCCACGACGCCGAGACCCTGGTCCGCAAGGCCGTCGCCGAACTCGACGCGGAACTGCCCGCCCCGGCACCGACCGAGGTCACCCCCGTGGCCGTCTGGCCGCCATTCCGCCTCACCCAGGAGGAGCAGCCCGCCGCCGCCCTGCTGAACGCCGCCGCCGAGACAGGGCTCACGGTGCGGGCGAAGACCGCGGGCCCGTCGAACATCGGCAACCTGCTCGCCGGGGAGGGCATCCCCGCCACCGCCGGCTTCGGCGTGCCATACGAGGGCCTCCACGGCATCGACGAACGCGCCCACCTGGCCGAACTCCCCACGGTGTACGCCGTCTACCGGCGTGCCGTGCTCGGGCTCCTCGGGGGCTGACGTCCCACGCCCGTCCCACTTTCCTCCCAGATCCACTCCCAGCAAGTCCCCAACTCCGTCTCTGGCAACGGTTCCCGGACCGCGGTGACATAGAGGCAGCACCACCTCCACTGTCACCGATGAAACGGGAGGCCGGTCATGGCCGCACAGACCACCGTCACCATCACGCTCGCCGACGACGTGCCCGCCGCCACAGCACCGAGCATCACCTTCGTACCGCAGGTCAGCATCCACCCGCTGGCGGCCCTCACCCTGGGCCGCCAGACGTTCAACGACTCGGACAGTCCTTGGACCCGGGTTGGTTCGGCGACTGTCCGCGCACCCGATGAGGCATGGGACGCTGGGCTGTTGCTCCGGTCGATGCCGGGTGGCTGACATCCGCTGGAAGGACGTGGCCGACTGGCTACGCTCCGCCTGTTGGATCGGATCACCTGCAACACCCGTATGGAACCTTGACAGATTGGAATCTGCCATGAGCAGAAGCACGGTGCAGGACGACTCCCAGGTGGCGGCTACCGCCACCGAAGACCTGTTCGACCTGGACGTGAAGGTCCTGGAAGTGGGAGGCGGGACCCTTCCGCTGATCCTCCTCACGGACGACGGCTGCAAGCCCTCGTGCCCCGAGTCGTGCGCCACCGCCGTGGCCTGACCGTTTCAGCTCGGTCGCGGGCTCGTGTGGTGGATCTCTGCCGCACGAGCCGGTGCCATCGGAGAAGTGCTCACAGCGATGAGGGGGATCGTGTGATGCGGAGGGTTCCGCCGCTCTACCGATGTGCCGACACGGCGCTTCTGCGCGGCAGCGTGCACGGGGATCTGGTGTTGCCGGATTGGCCGGATCGACCGGTCGATTCGTCGGCTGGGTGCGCGGCGTGGCTGGTGTGGCTGCGGAAGGTCCGGGAACTGACCGAGGTCGCTGCGGCCGTCGAGCAGGCCAGCCCCGATCTTGCACGCGAGGTCGATGCCGTGTGCGCGGCCGGGGATGCAGACGTACGGCGGATTCGGCGGACGGTGCTCTCGGTGGCCCGGTACGTGCTGCGGATGACCGGCAGAGCCACCCCGGCCGGACTCTTCGCCGGGATCTCCCTCGCATCCTTCGGCCAGGATTCCGAAGCGCGATGGGGTACGGACCACCGGGCTGTCGCCCGTGCCGACGCCTCATGGCTGAGCAGCATCATCAAGGAGCTGGAGTCGTGTCCGGAACTCCTTGCCCGGCTGACCGTGATCGCGAACACCGCCGGCTTCGAGCGCGGTGATCGCCTGGTGGTTACCTACCCGCCGAGACCGGGCGAGGAGCAAGGCCCGCCCCCGGCAGAGGTGTCGGTACGCCATACCCAAGCCGTGCAGATGGCGGTGCGGGAGGCCAAGGTACCGATCCGGTTCGACACGCTCGCCGACCGGCTCTCGGCGGAGTTCTCCACAGCGTCGAAGCAGATGATCGACGGCCTGATCGCCAGTCTGGTCAGCCAGCATGTGCTGATCACCAGCCTGCACGCACCCTCGACCTGTACCGACGCCCTCGAACATGTTGTACGGGAGCTGGAAGCGGCGGGCGCGGACCATGTCGCAGGGGTGGCGGATCTCAGCGGTCGGGTGCGAGGGATCCGCGACGCGCTGGCGCGTCACAACGAGGTCCGTGCCGTCGCGGACGGCAGGGAAATCCGCACGTCGATATCCGAGGGGATGACGGCGCTGGCGCCGACAGTACGCCGCCCGCTGGCGGTGGACGTGCGGCTCGACTGCTCGCTCGTGCTCCCGGATCGTGTCGCCCGCGAGGCCGAGGCTGCCGCCTCGGTGCTGGCCCGTCTGAGTGCGTACCCTTTCGGGACTCCGGCGTGGGCGGCCTATTTCACCCGGTTCTTCGAGCGGTACGGGGTGGGCACGGCCGTGCCCGTTCTGGATGTCGTGGACCCCGATGCCGGGCTCGGTTTCCCCGCCGGCTATCTCGGGAGTGCTCCTGAGCCGCAGGAGCACGTCTCGGCTCGTCACCGGCGGCTGCTTGCCCTGGCGCAGACGGCGGCACTGGATGGCCGCCGAGAGATCGTGCTCGATGATCAGATGGTGGCCGGACTCGGCCCCGACGAGCAGGACATGGTGCGGGTTCCGCCTCACCTGGAGCTGTGTTTCCGTCTCCAGGCCGAAGGAATGGACTCGCTGGAGAACGGAGACTTCGCTCTGTCGGTCGTCAGCGCGTCGCGGGCCGTCGGCACGATGTCCGGACGGTTCCTCAGCTTGCTGGAACCGTCGGATCGCGAACGCGCGGCTGCGGTGTTCGAGCAGGTGTCGGCGGTCGATCCCGAGGCGTTGACGGCACAACTGTCCTTCCCCCCACTCGATCCTCGGAACGCGCACGTCACCCGGGCCCCGCACATGCTGCCCGCTGTGATCAGCGTGGCCGAGCACCGCCCGCCGGACAGCGACTCGATCCCGCTGGACGATCTGGCGGTGATGTGCGATAGATACCGCCTGTATCTGGTTTCGCTCTCCCGCAGACGGCGGCTCTCGCCCACAATGCTCCACGCGCTGGACCTTCGGGCCCACACCCCTCCGCTGGTGCGCTTCCTGGCCGAGGTCGCCAGGGCCCAGGACACGGTGGTCACCGGATTCGACTGGGGCCTAGCCCTCCACCTGCCGTTCCTGCCCCGCCTGCGGTACGGCCGCACCATCGTGTCCCCGGCCCGCTGGCTGCTGGAACGTGCCGAACTCCCCGGCGGTACCCCATGGCCGCAGTGGCGCGAGGCACTGTCGGAGTGGCGGGACCGGCGACGCTTACCGTCCGTCGTCTTCCTCACCGAGGGCGATCGACGGCTGAAGCTGGACCTGACCGAGCCCGCCCATCTGTCGCTGCTCCGCACCCACCTGGACACCACCGACGTCGCTGCTCTCCACGAAGCTCCCGCCGCTTCGGCAGACGACTGGTCGGGCGGGCGCGCTCACGAGATCGTGACCGCCATGACCCGGCCGGCTTCACCGCCGACGGCTCCCTCAACCATCCCGAGCCGCACGATCAGCCGGAACCATGGGCGTCTGCCCGGCTCCTCGGCCTGGCTGTACGTGAAGCTGTACGGCCACCCGGAACGGCAGCCCGAGATCCTGGCCCACCATCTGCCCAAGCTGTTCACTCCCTGGCCGGAGCCGCCGCGCTGGTGGTACACGCGCTTCAGCGACCCCGAGCCGCACCTTCGGCTGCGCATCGCGTTGAGCGCGGAAGCGGGGTTCGGCACTGTGGCCGAGCGCATCAGCGCTTGGAGCCAGGAGCTGCGGCACCGCGGGCTGCTTCGGGACATACACTTCGCCACCGACTATCCGGAGACCGGCCGGTGGGGAGACGGCGCGGCCATGGACGCCGCTGAAGAGGTCTTCACCGCCGACTCACGGACGCTGGCCGACCAGTTCGCCACGGCTGTCCAGCCTCATCAACAGGTCTTGGCCGCTGCGAACTTCGTCTCGCTAGCCCAGGGCTTCACCGGAGGCACCGAGCCCGCCATGGCCTGGCTGACCGACCGTATGCGCCCTGACGTCCCGCGCTCCCTCGACCGGACCCTCCTCAAGGAGGCGGTGCGTCTGGCCGACCCCACGGGCGACTGGGCCGCGCTGAAAGCAGAACCCGGCGGGCAGATGGTCGTCAGCGCATGGGAGCCGCGTCACCGAGCACTCGCCCGCTACCGTGCGCAGCTGACCCATGCCGACCGCATTGAGCCGGACGCGGTCCTGGACTCCCTTCTCCACGTCCACCACATCCGGGCCGTCGGGCTCCACTCCGAGGACGAACAGACCTGCCGTCGCCTCGCCCGCGCCACCGCACTGGCCTGGCGCGCCCGCCACGCACAGGAGAAGCGGTGATGATGAACTACCGGGAACGAGCCGAAGCGATCTCTGCGGCTATCGCCGACCGGCTGGCGTCGCCGGCCGTCGCGCAGCAGCTCGGTCTGCCACAGGGCTGGCATCCGCAGTCCCTCGCGTGCGGCGCTGCGGGGATCGCCCTGCTGCACATCGAGCGGGCACGCGCGGGCCTCGGGCCCTGGCAGCGCGCCCACGACTGGCTCACCTGTGCGGCTGGGGACGGCGTGGTCACTGGCCCGGACAGTCACCTCCACTACGGAGCCCCGGCTCTCGCCGTCGCCCTGCATGCGGCAGCCGACCGGCCCGGCCGTTACGCCCGCGCACTGGACACGCTGGACCGCCATATCGCTGTATCGACACGCCGCCGGTTGGAGAGCGCCCACGCCCGGATGGACAAAGCCGTCGAGTTGCCCGCCCTCGCCGAGTTCGACGCGATCCGCGGTCTGTCGGGCATCGGCGCGTACCTGCTGTGCCGGGAACCGCACGGTGAACTCCTCCGCGACGTCCTTGTCTACCTGGTCCGGCTGACCGAGCCGGTGCGGAGCGGCGGCGATGCGCTGCCCGGCTGGTGGAGTGATCAGGCCCCGTCCGGGCGGATGTCGCCGGACTACCCGGGCGGCCATGCGAACAGCGGCATGGCCCACGGAATCGCCGGCCCGCTGGCCCTGCTCGCACTCTCCGCGCTCGCGGACGTCAGGGTCGACGGGCAAACCGAGGCGATCGGGGTGATCTGCTCCTGGCTGGACCGATGGCGGCAGGAAGGCACGACTGGATCTTGGTGGCCGGCCCTCATCGCCCGCGCCCAACTGCGGGGCGAACAGGTGCTCGCCACCGCGCCGTCCCGGCCCTCATGGTGCTACGGGACAGCCGGGCACGCGCGCTCCCAGCAGCTCGCAGCCCGTGCCACGGGCGACCTCACCCGGCAGCGGATGTCCGAGGCGGCTCTGGCCGGGGCTCTCGGCGATCCGGCACAGCTCGCCGCGACAACGGACAAGAGCCTGTGCCACGGATACGCCGGGCTGGCCCACATCGCCGCACGGGCCGCCGCCGACGCACTCACCCCGGACATCGGCGCCCGCGTGCCGCACCTCCTCGACGCGATCGGTGCCGACCCCGGCGCACTGATTCCGTCCGCCACGCAGTCCAAGGACGGGGACATCGGACTCCTGGAAGGAGCCGCAGGCATCGCACTCGCCCTGCACACCATCGCGGCCGGAACGTCCTCACCGTCCGGCTGGGACACCTTCCTCCTGATCTGCTGACCGACCACGAAGGGCAGGACGACCATGGACGCCATCCCCGAATGGCCGCAGTACAACATCGAGTTCCCCGACCGGAAGACGAGCGAGCTGGCCGCCGCCGAGCGCCTGCACCCGGAACTGACCACACTCCTCGCGGGCGGCGTGATCACCACCTGGTGGTTCCTCCGCAAGCCGCCGGGCATCCGGCTGCGCTTGCTCCCTGTGGGCACCGGATCCCCTGGGCACCTCGACCGCGTCCTCGACGGCCTGGAAGCAGAAGGCCGGATCACCGGATGGACGACCGGCATCTACGAGCCGGAGGTCTTCGCGTTCGGCGGCCCCGGCGGCATGGACATCGCCCACGAGCTGTTCCACCACGACAGCCGCAACGTCCTGGACCACCTGCTCCGCACCCGCGACGGCACGGCGGAGCTGGGTCCGAGGGAACTCGGAGTCCTGCTGATCAGCGTGCTCCTGCGCGGTGCGGGACTGGACCGGTACGAGCAGGGCGACGTATGGGCCCGGGTCGCTGCCGAACGGCCATCCGGACGGGACGTGGTTCCACCCGAGCGGCTGAAGTCCGCCGTACAGCGGCTGATGACCGTTAACGTCAGGCCGACGAGCAGCCTGATCAACGGCGGGCCGCTGACGGCGCTGGCGGGCTGGGTCGAAGCGTTCGAAAGCGCCGGCCGGCAGCTCGTGGACCTGAACCGGCGGGGAGTCCTGGAACGGGGCCTGCGCGGGGTCCTCGCCCACCACGTGATCTTCCACTGGAACCGTCTGGGCCTGTCGGCCGCAGACCAAAGCACAATGTCCACACTGGCGAAAGAGACAGTCATGGGAACGAACAACCAGTCCGCGTCGGCACCGGAGTCCGGCGACACCGGCACCAGCCTCAACGAGGTGAATCACACCAGCACCGACGACACCACCGCTGCCGCTCGCCTGCGGGACGAACTGGCCGACAGCCTGCGCGAGCAGGGCACCGTGACGACCGATTCCGTGGACGCGGCAGTCCGGGCCGTACCCCGCGACGTGTTCGTTCGCCAGTTCAAGCCCTCCGCATCGCTGGAGGAGGCATACGCCGACACACCCGTCCACACCAAGTTCGACGACACGGGCGCGTCGATCAGCGCGGTGTCGCAGCCCTCGGTGAACGGGCTGATGCTCGAACTCACCCAGGCACAGCCCGGCATGCGGATCGAGGAATCGGGAGCCGGCAGCGGCCTCTTCGCCTCGTACCTCGCCCACCTCGTCGGAGACGAAGGGCACGTCACCACACTCGACGTCGACCAGGACCTCGTGGACGGCGCCCGAGCCGCCATCGAGAAGGCCGGAGTCCACAACGTCACCGTCGTCCTCGGCGACGGCGCGGCCGGCCACACTGGCGGAGCCCCCTACGACCGGATCGTCGCCACGGTCGGCGCTCACGGCATCCCGCAGGCGTGGCTCGACCAGCTCGCCCCCGACGGCCGTCTCGTCGTACCGCTGCGTCTGCGCGGCAGTGTCTCCCGCGCCGTCGCCTTCGAACGGGACGGTGACGGGCACTGGCGCAGCGTCCGCAGCGAGATGTGCACCTTCATGCCCCTGCGCGCGGGCATCGCCGACGACCCCCGCCGCATCGTCTCGCTGACCCCCGACGACGCCGTCCGGCTCCAGTTCAACCAGGAGCAGGAGGCCGACGAGGAATCCCTTCGCGGCGTACTGGACCAGCCGGGCAGCGAGGCGTGGTCCGAGGTGAGGTTCCGGGGCCCGGAGTCGCCGGAATTCATGTGGCTGTGGCTCGCCTGTGCCATGGAGAACGCCCTGAGCCGGATGGAGGTCAACCGTGCGGCTGCCGGTGCCGCCCTGCTCCGGGAGGGATTTCGCCCCATGGCGGTGGCCGAACAGGGCAGTCTCGCCTACCTGACCCTGCGCAAGGCCGACCTCGCCGAGGACGGCGGCCAGCTCTACGAGGCCGGCGCCATCGGCCACGGCCCCGACGGCAAGAAGCTGGCCGAACAGGTCGCCGAGGAGATGCGCATCTGGGACAAGGAGTTCCGCGGTCGTGAGGTGATCTTCGAGATCCACTCCCTCGACGCCCCGTCGCTCCCTCCGAAGCCCGGCCGCTTCGCCTTCGACAACCCGATCAACCGGATCGTCATCACCTGGGCGTGACATGGACGCCGCCAGCCGCATCTTCCAGCGGTTCCCCCTGGTCGCCCGTCCCCGGCCGACATGCCCACCCCTCGCTGAGCGAGTCCGGGAGGTCGGTGACCTGGCACGGAAGGCTGAACGTGACGGCAGCGTCTCCCTGGCCGCTGTCACGTACAACAAGGCCGCCTTGATAGCGAGTGACTGTGGCCTTCCGGACCTGGCCCGCTCCCTGTGCTGGCGGCACCACGAGGCATACCTGCGCACCCAGCCACTGGGTGCGCAGGTCGCCCGGTACGCCCTGGAGCCCCTCGTCAACCATGCCCGACTGCTGGTCCGCTCCGGGGACGGTGAAGACGCCTACCGTGTCCTCAGCGCGCTGTTCCAAGCCGTCACCTCCCGGTCGGACACTGTGATCGACGGGCGAAGCATCTCCTTCAGCCGGCTCGGCGGCTCGGAGGACGACTATCGCGACCTCCGCCAGTGGATGTGGGCCGTACTACTGGCCGACGGCGCCCGAGCCCTCACCAGCGTCGGCAGATGGACGGACGCCCTCGACCACCTCCAGCAACACAGGGGTGTTGGCGCACGGATGCTCGACGGCCGCCAGGTCGCGATCATCGCCGGCATCACGGCGGGCAGCACCAACGAGGCCATGGCACAGCTCGCGGACACCGTCCCAGGAGAGCCGTGGGAGAACACCGTGACCGCCTGCCTCACCGTGCTGGCCCGACGACACGCAGACGGACCCTCCGATCAGGAACTCGACACGATGCTGGACGGCTACCAGCAGCTCCACCGGATCCCGGAGCTGACCGTCTTCCACACCCGCTTGGGCCTGACCGTCATTGACGCCGCTGACGGCGTCCCGCACCCCGCCGCATGTTCGGTTGCGGCCGACCTGGTCGAACGGACGACGCAGGGCGGTGATGGATACGCGGCGCGAGACGTCCTGGCTCACCCAGGATGTGTCTCCCTCATGTCGACCCGCCAAGCCGACCATCTCTCCACGCTGGTCGAAGCCTGCGCCCTCGGGAGGGGTGCCCTGCCCGCAGAGATGCGATCTGACCTTCTGACCGCGGTGGAAGTCAGCGACACGGTGCTCACGCGGATGGTGAAGGCCAACGGGGCAGGTGCTCAACCGAATCCATGAGTCGCCGACCTTGACCTGTTCGCGCCTACCGGCGACCGGCCTGGCGGCGTGGTTCGGCCGTCGGTTTGCGGCGTGCCTTTGATGCGGACGTCTCGGACCACCCTGTGGCGTAGTCGTGGTCCGCGGCCCGGGCCCACAGTTCCGGATCGTGCTCGTGGACGGCCCCAGCGGCTGGAAGCCTATCGAATGTCATGCATGTCGGTTTCTCTCATCTCTCATTCGCCATGCGACACAACCCCTCTGCCAAGGCCGAGATTCAGCCTCTCGCGGTGAGCGACGTATGGCGCGTACAGCAGCCATGGGCACCGCATACATCGGAGGGAAGGAGGAACAGCACCTTGGTCTCGACGCTGCCAAGCGCGTCCGGACGTTCCCCTTCCTAGCCCAGAGTCTTGGCCGGATCCCTCTGCCACCGCCCGTCAGGACGATCGCCGGGTGGCGTGTCGCTCGAACACGTCCCTGCCCGCCTGGAACTGTCTCCCTGGCGGCTGACGGTGCAGGACGGCGACTACGCAGCCGTCAACGTCCTGTTCGACCAGCGACACTCCGACAGCGTCGCCGACTTCCCTCCCTCGCCCCGGAGCTCATGGCCTACGAGCTGGGACGGATCGCGTTCGATCCCCGCACCGTCGTCTACGACCCAGATTGGATCACCGTCGGAGGGGTCAAGAACGTCAGGCTTCGCCCACTTCCTGATTCGCTCACGGCAGACGGGGATCCGCTTGCAAAGACTTGAATGCATGCGGAAGCCATGTCAACGTACAACACCCTCGAGATCGGTCGACCGGATGGTGAGTCGTGGATTTGAGGCGATCGAGACGATTTCGATGGTGCTGCCGACCGGGCCGAGTTACTGAACCGCCCAAGCGGTGGTCAGCGGGAATTGTATATCTGTAGGGGGTGCGAGTCGAGGGTCTCGTTCTCTATGGGCTACGTGACACAGGATCAGGTCGGACGGACGTAGTGCGATGTATAGCCGACGATCCCCGGTTCGCCAAACCGGGGATCGTCCGGACTA
>NZ_JBSGUP010000009.1:0-38368 GCF_053607985.1 Streptomyces sp. NPDC055078 | reverse complement strand
CTCTCTATCGGCCCCTCCGGCTTCGATGCGCTGGGCATCGCTCTGGAGAAACCCCCTGGACCGGCGGGCAGGGCGGCCGCGCTTTTCGCGGCGGAGGCGGCGGAAGCGGCACCGCCGAGCGGCAGGGTGAGAGCGAGTGCCGTGGTCGCGGAGGCCACGGCTATTCGCCCGCCCCGGCTCGTGGATCGATTCATACGAAGGCGTCCTTGACTGGGTGGGAACTGGGCGGGAACTGGGTGGGCGCTGAGTGAGCGCTGGGTGAGCGCTGGGCGGGGACACGGGTCCGGACCCGGCCCCTGCAACCAGGGCACCGCCTGCGGACCCCGGCGGCCATCCGGACGCCTCCGTCCGGGTGAGGGGCGGCCATGCGGCCCGCCGGCGGGGGAGTACGAGGGGCCTCGCGCCCGGGAGCTACAGCGCCTGCGGGAAGTCGAAGACCCGGGCCCGGGTCGTACCGCCGCTTCAGTCGGGTGACGGTTCCGGGCGCGTGCGCCGGTGCCCGGCGCCTCAGTGCGCCGTACGGGGGCGGAACCAGATCCCGGCGGGTGCGCGCCGTCCGGTCAGGTCACGGGAGCGGTCGTGTGGGACCGGGCGTCCGTGCGCGCCCGCTCCCGGGACCGCCGGGCCGGGCCCGTCCAGCCGCAGGTGCAGCGGGCGATGGCGAAGGAACCGCGTTCGGTGGTGGAGGTGTGATGCGGCGCCGGTGGGCGTACCGGGAGTTCTCGCGGGAGCACGGGTCCACGGTACTGGGGGTTGTGCGCCCCGAGCGCCCGCGCGTGACGGCGGGCCGGGGTTCTCGTTAGGGGAGGCGGGCGGAGGTCTCTTCTAGCGGCAGTGGCTCGGTGTATGGGGGTAGGCAGACGATGGTGGTGCAGCAGCACAGGCGCAGGGGCGGGGCGGTCACCGCAGCGGCCGTACTGAGTGTGATGGCGGCCGGTGGTTGTTCCTCCGGCGGTGAGGGCTCCGCCGACGACGAGCCGCCGGGCCTCGGTACCGTACGGACGCAGGCGCAGGCGCAGGCGGCGGACGCGCTGGTGCGCACGGCGCCGGACAGGCTGCTCGCGGCGGGCAGCGCCCGCGCGCGTACCTCGATGCAGACGGTCACCGGCGGGACGCGGGTGACGATCCAGGGGGAGGGCGGCTATGACTTCGTGCGCCGGATGGGGCGGCTGACCGTGGTCCTGCCCAAGGATCCCTCGGGCGTCGAGGAGCACCGGCCGGTCACCGAGCTGATGACGCCCGGGGCGCTCTATATGAAGAACCGGGGGGCCGGGGTGCCCGCCGACAAGTGGGTGAGGATCGATACGACCGGCCTGGCGGACGGGAATCTGGTCACCGGGGGCGCGACCGATCCGCTCGCGGCGGCGGAGTTGCTGCGCAGCGCGCGGGAGGTGACGTTCGTCGGTGAGGAGAAGTTCGCGGGCGAGGCGGTGCGGCACTACCGGGGGAGTGCGGACATCGCGCGGGCGGCGCTCATCGCCGAGCCGTATGCGCGGGCGGCGCTCGCGGCGGCGGCGAAAGGGTTCGCCAGGGACGCTGTTCCGTTCGACGCGTATCTCGATGACGAAGGCCGGTTGCGGAAGGTGCGCCACCGGTTCAGCTTCACCAATGGGAGGGGTACCGTCACGGTCACCTCGACCACGGTGCTGTACGACTTCGGAGCGCCCGTGATCGTACGACTGCCCGACAAAGAGGACATTTTTGCCGGGAGGATCAGGGGCTAAATGGTCCGGACGTGCCATGCGCGGTGTGTGCATCACTCCCTACGCTAGGAAGTCGGTACCGGCAGGAAGAGGTGAATGCACGTGGCTCCGCCCAGTACGACGATGGTCCAGGACTACGTGGCCCTCGCCGAGATCGAGCTGTGCGGCGATTTGATCATCGCGGCGTCGGCCACGGACGGGGACCGGCTGAGCCCGGACCGTATCGACGAGGTGCTGAAAGTGGCGGCCGAGCGGGCGGAGATGTCCCGGCGGCAGTCGGGTCTGGTCCGGCGGTCGGAGTCCCTGCGCCGGGAGTGATCCGGTGCGGGAGCGGGGTGAGCGTGTGCCCCGGTCGTACGCCTCGGTTCCCGGGGCGTGCGGGAGGCTCCGGCGCGCGGCTCGCGGGTTCAGGGTCCGTGCCCGCCATGCCCGGGGGGCCGGTGCGCCCCGCGCACGGGCGGGCGGCTCGTCGGGGGCGCGTACGCGGTCACCCGGGGCAGCGCATGGGGCGGTCGCCCGGGGACGGCCGTACGGGGACAGTCGTACGGGGACGGTCGCCCGGGGACGGTCGCCCGGTCCGTGCGGAGGGCGCGGGGAATGGAAGTGGCGGATGCGCCGGCCGACGCGCGGGCGTATGTGTCGGCAGGGGCTCGGGGCCCAGGCGGACGTGCCGGCGGATGCGCCGGCAGGTGCTGAGGCGCTCAGGCGGCTGAGACGGCGGGGGTGCGCGGCCCGGGCTGATGCGTGGGAGGTGCCGCCGGGAGCCTGGCCGGCTCCGTCGGGGCCCGGGCGGCGCGAATCCGTCAGGTGCGCAGCAGTCGGGCGATGGCCTTCGTCGCCTCCTCGACCTTCGCGTCGACCTCGTCGCCGCCCTTCACCGCGGCGTCGGCGACACAGTGCCGCAGATGCTCCTCCAGCAGCTGGAGCGCGAAGGACTGGAGCGCCTTCGTCGACGCGGAGACCTGGGTGAGTATGTCGATACAGTAGACGTCCTCATCGACCATCCGCTGAAGGCCCCGGATCTGGCCCTCGATCCGGCGCAGCCGCTTGAGGTGCTCGTCCTTCTGCTTGTGGTAGCCGTGAATGCCGCGGTCGTGATCCGTGACCGGTGCTTCCGGGACCGTGGTGGTGTCCGTGACCGGGGGGCCGGCCGTCTCGGTGGTCGTCATCGGGTCCTCCCGTTGTTCTGCCGTACCTGTGTCGCCGTGCTGATCCTGCCGTGCTGATCCTGCCGTACTTGTCCTGCCGTACTTGTCCGAGAATGATGCGTTCACTATCGGGGCTCGGATACCCCTCATGGGTATATGGTACCGAATCCTTTCGGAAAGGGCCGGGGCCACATGCTGACCACTGTGCCCGATGGGCGACACTGAAGAACGCCGGTTGGCCGTGGCCGGATGAATGCGCCTAGCATCAGCCTGTCCGAATCCAGAGCATCCCGAGGACTCCACGTGCGATTTCGCCTGACCCCCAGGGAGACGAGCTTCTACGACATGTTCGCCGCGTCCGCGGACAACATCGTCACGGGCTCCAAGCTCCTGATGGAACTGCTCGGGGCCGATTCCTCCTCCCGGGCCGAGATCGCGGAGCGGATGCGGGCGGCGGAGCACGCGGGAGACGACGCGACCCATGCCATCTTCCACCAGCTGAACTCGTCGTTCATCACACCGTTCGACCGCGAGGACATCTACAAGCTCGCATCGTCCCTCGACGACATCATGGACTTCATGGAGGAGGCCGTCGACCTGGTCGTCCTCTATCAGATCGATGAGCTGCCCAAGGGGGTCGAGCAGCAGATCGAGGTACTGGCGCGGGCGGCGGAACTGACGGCGGAGGCCATGCCGCATCTGCGGACGATGGACAACCTCACCGAGTACTGGATCGAGGTCAACCGGCTGGAGAACCAGGCGGACCAGATCCACCGCAAGCTTCTCGCGACGCTCTTCAACGGCAAGTACGACGCCATCGAGGTCCTCAAGCTCAAACAGATCGTGGATGTGCTGGAGGAGGCGGCCGACGCCTTCGAACATGTCGCGAACACCGTGGAGACCATCGCGGTCAAGGAGTCCTGAACCCCGTGGACACCTTCGCCTTGATCGTGACCATCGGTGTCGCGCTCGGCTTCACCTACACCAATGGTTTCCACGACTCCGCGAACGCGATCGCGACCTCGGTCTCCACGAGGGCGCTGACACCGCGCGCGGCGCTGGCGATGGCCGCGGTGATGAACCTCGCGGGGGCGTTTCTCGGCCAGAGCGTCGCCAAGACGGTCAGCGAGGGCCTCATCGAGACCCCGCACGGCAGCAAGGGGATGGGCATCCTCTTCGCCGCGCTGCTCGGCGCGATCGTCTGGAACCTGGTCACCTGGTACTTCGGGCTCCCCTCCTCCTCGTCGCACGCGCTGTTCGGCGGCATGGTGGGTGCCGCGCTGGCGGGCGGTACGGAGGTGATCTGGTCCGGGGTGCTGGAGAAGGTCGTCATCCCGATGTTCATCTCGCCCTTCGTCGGGCTGATCGCCGGGTATCTGGTGATGGTCGCGATCATGTGGCTCTTCCGGCGGGTCAACCCGAGCAAGGCCAAGCGCGGCTTCCGGATAGCCCAGACGGTCTCGGCGGCGGCGATGGCGCTGGGGCACGGTCTCCAGGACGCCCAGAAGACGATGGGCATCGTGGTGATGGCCCTGGTCATCGCGGATGTCGAGAACCAGGGCGACGCCATCCCGATCTGGGTGAAGATCGCCTGTGCGGTGATGCTGTCCCTCGGTACGTACGCGGGCGGCTGGCGCATCATGCGTACGCTCGGCCGCAAGATCATCGAGCTGGACCCGCCGCAGGGGTTCGCCGCGGAGACGACGGGGGCGTCGATCATGTTCGGCTCCGCGTTCCTCTTCCACGCGCCGATCTCCACGACCCATGTGATCACCTCGGCGATCATGGGTGTGGGGGCGACGAAGCGGGTGAACGCGGTGCGGTGGGGGGTCGCGAAGAACATCGTGCTGGGGTGGTTCATCACGATGCCGGCGGCGGGGGCGGTGGCGGCGATGAGTTATGGGGTCGTGTGGCTGGTGTTCGGCTAGCCCTGGGCGGGCGGCCTGGGGCGGGGATCGCGGGGTCGCGCCTCCTGGGGGTGCCCTTGGTCCGGGGGGCCGCCGCTCGGGGTCGGCTCCACCGGTGGGTGGGCGCGTGCCCGTCGCGTCGGGGCACGCCCTCCGGTCGTGTCCTCAATCGCCGGACGGGCTTGTTGTGCGCACCCGGGTCCGAAAGTCAGCCTCGCCTGGGGGCACCTCCCAGGCGAAGCTCTGGGGAGGTTGAGGCGCTGGGGTCCGGGTCAGCAAATGTAGCCTCGCCGGCGATTGAGGCGCGGGGTTCGGGGCGGAGCCCCAGCAGGCGCCCGCGTCCGGCGTTGGCTGTCGCGCACCCCTGCGGGGTGTCCTCAATCGCCGGACGGGCTGATTTTGCGCGGCTTGGTGTCGTACGGGCGGCTTGTCGCAAGGTTGGTTCGCAGCCGACACCTGACAGGCGCGGGCCCGCCCCCCGGGAAAGAAGGGGGCGGGCCCGGTGTCTTGCGGTGGCACCGCCATGCAGCACCGCAGGACGTGGGTGGGGGCTCAGGCCGCTGCTGATGGATCAGGCCGCGCCATCCATGAGCCCAGCAAGATCCAACCGACGCGGCTCAGCCGAAGCGGCCCGAGATGTAGTCCTCGGTCGCCTGGACCGACGGGTTGGCGAAGATGCGCTCGGTGTCGTCTATCTCGATCAGCCGGCCGGGCAGGCCGACGGCCGACAGATTGAAGAACGCCGTACGGTCCGAGACGCGGGCCGCCTGCTGCATGTTGTGGGTGACGATGACGATGGTGAACCGCTCCTTCAGCTCGCCGATCAGATCCTCGATCGCGAGCGTCGAGATCGGGTCCAGCGCCGAGCAGGGCTCGTCCATCAGCAGGACATCCGGCTCGACCGCGATCGCGCGGGCGATGCACAGACGCTGCTGCTGCCCGCCGGAGAGGCTGGAGCCGGGCTTGTTGAGGCGGTCCTTGACCTCGTTCCACAGGTTGGCCCCGCGCAGGGACCTCTCGACCACCTCGGCGAGCCGGTTCTTCTTGTACGAGCCGTTCAGCCGCAGGCCGGCCGCCACATTGTCGAAGATCGACATGGTGGGGAAGGGGTTCGGGCGCTGGAAGACCATGCCGACGGTACGGCGGACGGCTACCGGGTCCACGCTCGACCCGTACAGATTCTCGTCGTCCAGCAGGACCTTGCCCTCGACGCGGCCACCGGGCGTGACCTCGTGCATCCGGTTCAGGGTGCGCAGGAAGGTGGACTTGCCGCAGCCGGACGGGCCGATGAAAGCCGTCACCGAGCGGGGCTCCACCGTCATCGAGATGTCCTCGATCGCCTTGTGGGAGCCGTAGTAGGCGGTCAGGCCGCTGATGTCGATTCGCTTGGCCATGAGTTCAGTTCACTTCCAGGAGGCCGCGCTCAGCGGCCGGTCTTGGGGGCCTTCCAGCGGGCGATGCCGCGGGCCACCAGGTTGAGGAGCATGACGAAGGCGATCAGGACCAGAGCGGCGGCCCAGGCGCGGTCGTACGACGCCTCGCTGCCGACGCGGTACTGCTCCCAGATATAGAAGGGGAGCGACGACTGCGCACCGTCGAACGGATTGGTGTTGATCAGCTGGCTGCCGAAGACCAGCAGCATGATCGGCGCGGTCTCACCGGCGATCCGCGCGATCGCGAGCATCACACCCGTGGTGATGCCGCCGAGCGCGGTCGGGATGACCACCTTGAGGATCGTGCGCCACTTCGGCACCCCGAGGGCGAGCGACGCCTCGCGCAGCTCGTTCGGGACCAGTTTGAGCATCTCCTCGGTGGAGCGGACCACGACGGGGATCATCAGGATCGCCAGGGCCAGCGCGCCCATCAGCCCCGACGGGCTCAGCTCGAACATCAGCATGATCGAGAGCAGGAAGAGGCCCGCGACGATCGACGGGATGCCCGTCATCACATCGACGAAGAAGGTCACGGCCTTCGCCAGCGCGCCCTGCCCGTACTCGACCAGATAGATCGCGGTCAGCAGCCCGATCGGCACCGAGACCACGGTCGCGAGCCCGACCTGCTGGAGGGTGCCGATGATCGCGTGGTAGACGCCGCCGCCCGCCTCGAAGCCGGGGACTCCGGCCATCGAGTGCGTCAGGAAGTACCCGTCGAGCGCTTTCGCGCCCCGGCTGACCGTCACCCAGATCAGCGAGAACAGCGGGACCACGGCCAGGATGAAGCAGACCCAGACCACGCTGGTGGCCAGCCGGTCCTTGGCCTGCCGCCGGTTCTCGACGGCCGAGGTCACCACGTACGAGATGAGCACGAAGAACAGGGCGGAGACCAGGCCCCACTGCGTCCGGCTCTCCCACCCGGCCAGCGCGCCCAGGCCACAGCCCAGCGCCACCGATCCGGCCGCGAAGCCGAGCGGCGACCAGCGCGGCAGGGAACGGCTGCGCAGGGTGGACGAGGTGGCGGGCGGGACGGGAACGGGCCGGTCCTTTATGGCTGTCTGGCTCATGCGTTGGCCCCCGAGTACTCCTTGCGGCGGGCGATGATCAGCCGCGCCGCGCCGTTGACCAGCAGGGTCAGGACGAACAGGACGAGTCCGGAGGCGATCAGGGCGTCGCGCCCCAGTTCATTGGCCTCGTCGAACTTCGCCGCGATGTTCTGGGCGAAGGTGCCTCCGCCCGGGTTGAGCAGATGCAGGGAGATGACAAAGCTCGGGGACAGGACCGTCGCCACGGCCATCGTCTCGCCGAGCGCCCGCCCCAGGCCCAGCATCGAGGCGGAGATCACCCCGGAGCGGCCGAACGGCAGGACCGACATCCGGATGACCTCCCAGCGGGTCGCGCCCAGCGCGAGGGCGGCTTCCTCATTCGTACGGGGGACCTGGAGGAACACCTCGCGGCTGACGCTCGTCACAATCGGCAGGATCATGATCGCCAGCAGGATGCCCACGGTGAACAGCGAGCGGGCGACGCCGACCTCCGTCTTCTCGAAGAGGTACGTCCAGCCGAAGACGTCGTCCAGCCAGAGGTTCAGGCCCTCCAGATACGGGACGAGGAAGAGGGCGCCCCAGATGCCGTAGATGATCGACGGCACGGCGGCCAGCAGATCGACCACATACGCGAGGGGCGCGGCGAGCCGGCGCGGCGCGTAGTGCGAGATGAACAGCGCGATGCCCACCGCGACCGGGACGGCGATCAGCATCGCGATGACCGAGCTGACGACCGTGCCGAAGAGGAGGACCGCGATACCGAAGACCGGCGGATCACCGGCCGGGTTCCAGTCGAAGGTGGTGAGGAAGTTGCCCTCGTCCTTGGAGATCGCGATGGCGGCGCGGTAGGTGAGGAACGCGGCGATCGACGCCATGATCACCAGGAGCAGAATGCCCGCGCCGCGCGACAGACCGAGGAAGATCTTGTCGCCCGCGCGGCCGGTGGAGGTGCTCTTCGAGGCGATCGGCGGAGCCTGCGTGGGTGGAGGGGAGTCCATGGGTGTGGTGGAGGCCATGATCTTTCCGGTCTGTGTGGGGGAGTCTCCCGGCGGGCGGCTCCCCTGGCGGCGGTGCACCGGATGGGGGTGAGGGGTGAGAGAGCGAGGGGGGCGGCGGACAGAGGGGGTTGGGCCTCAGGGAGCCGGGCCCTCCGTCCGCCTGCCCTCGGTTACTTCAGACCCGCGACGGTCTCGCGGACCTTGGCGTTGATCTCGGTCGGGATGGGGGCGTAACCGGCGCCCGAGAGGACCTTCTGGCCCTCGTCGCCCGCCGCGTAGGTCAGGAAGGACTTCACGGTCTCCAGCGTCTCCGGCTTGTTGCCGGTGTCGCAGACCACCTCGTACGTCACCAGGACGATCGGGTACGCGCCCTCCGCCTTGGTCGTGTAGTCCAGCTCCAGGGCGAGGTCCTTGCCGGTGCCCTTGACCTTGGCCGCGGCGATCGCCTTGGAGGCGTTCTCCGAGGTGGCCTGGACGGGGGCGGCGGCGCCGGTGTCGATGCTCACGGTCGGGATGGACTGCGAGGTCGCGTACGACAGCTCGAAGTAGCCGATCGCGCCGTCGACCTGCTTGACCTGCGCGGCGACACCGGAGGAGCCGGAGGCGGCCTGGCCACCGGGGGCCGGCCACTTCTTCTCGGCCTCGTAGGGCCAGTCGGCCTCGGCGGTGGCGCCCAGGTACTTGCCGAGGTTCTGCGTGGTGCCGGAGTCCTCGGAGCGGTGGAATGCCTGGATCGCCTTGTCCGGGAGGGACTTGCCGTCGTTCAGCTTGGCGATCGCCGGGTCGTTCCACTTCTTGATCTTGCCGTTGAAGATCTTGGCGATGGTGGGCGCGTCCAGGCTCAGGTCGTCGACGCCGGAGAGGTTGTAGCCGATCGCGATCGGACCGCCGACCATGGGCAGGTTGATGCCCTGGCCGCTCTTGCAGATCTTCTTGGACTCGGCGACTTCCTCGGGCTTGAGCGCCGAGTCGGAACCGGCGAAGCCGACCGTGCCCTGGTTGAAGGCGACGATGCCCTCACCGGACGAGGAGGACTTGTAGTTGATCTCCACGCCCGAGCAGGCCGCCATGTAGTTCTTGACCCAGAGGTCCATGGCGTTCTTCTGTGCGCTGGACCCGGAGGCGAGGAGTTTGCCCTGGGCGCCGTCGCACTTGATGTTCGAAGCGGCGCTGGTCTTGTCGCCGGTGCCGGAGGTGCCTTCGGTGTTGTCGTCCGAACCACATGCCGTGAGGACCAGGGTGCCGGCGACGGCGAGGGCGCCGAGGGCGGTGGCGCGAAGCCCGTTCCTGCGCTGAAGCTTCACTTTCGGGTGTTCCTTCCAGGAGCCGCCGGGCGCTGACCGTGGTCGGGCGCCGGGTGGCGGCGTGGGTCGGGGTCGGTGGGCGGTCGGCCGCTTGCCGATTACCGCGTAAGGCCGAAATTAGGCAGATCAGGTGAAGTGGCTCATGGGGGAGAGTGAACGGCAGGTGAACCGTGTCGGGCGGCTGAGTGCCCACGGCCCGAGAGACCGCCGAGCACATGGACGCTCGCGTTCCGGGGCTGCCGCCTGGGGCGTTGCCGGAGGTCGTCCGTACGGGGGCGGCTCGCCCGCGATTGCCACAAGGGGTGCGGGTGACCGGGCGACCTTAGCGCCATCGGGAGCGGCCCTGGACCGGGGCGGGGGTGGGGTGGGCTGCCCGTGACAGGTGGCTTGGAACGTGTGGACGGGGGGTTGCTGTCCGGGGCGCGGTGACGCGGGGCGGCTGGGCCGGGCCGGTCGCCCGGGACGGCGGGCCGGGGTTCAGGACGGGTGGAGGGCTTCGAGCAGTGCGTCGATCAGCGAGCGGTCCCGGGGCTGGGTGAGCCGGTTGCGCGCCGCGATGGGGGAAAGCCACAGAATCCGGTCCACCTCCTCGCTCGGGGCGAAGGCCCCCGCCGTCGCCTCGGCCGCCCAGTAGCTGACCTCCTTGGGACGGCCATGGGCGAGGTAGCGGGAGGTGGGCAGCGGCACGCCGAGAACACCGTGGTGACCGGTCTCCTCCAGCACCTCGCGGAGTGCGCCGGAGCGCGCGTCCTCGCCGCGCTTCAGCTTTCCTTTCGGGAATGACCAGTCGTCGTACTTCGGCCGGTGTACGAGACAGATCTCCATGCCCCCGTCCCCGTACGGCGAGGGCCGCCACAGGACGCACCCCGCCGCCAGGACCGTGCCGCCAGTGCCGTCCGCGCCGCCTATGCCGTCCGTGCTGCCTATGCCGTCCGTGGCGCCCGCGCCGCCCGCGCCGGCGCCCCCGGTCACCGCTCTCCTCCGACCGGCCGGGCGTCAGTGATCCGCTCGGGCGGCCGGGCCGCCCGTACCGCGAGGGAGCCGGGCCAGATCTCCTGGAACGCGAACCGGGCCGCCTCGACCTCGTAGCGCTGATCGGCGTGCAGCACCCCCAGGGCGTACGCCGTCGCGGGGGCGATCCTCGGGGTGCGGGCGGCGGTGGCCGCGGCGCCGGCGGCCTCCGCCGCGTCCCGGTGCCGGTCGAGCAGGCGGCCCGCGCGGGCGAGGACCGGGGCGGTGGGTGCCCCGGTGCCGTCCTGGACCTCGCGTACCTCCAGGGCGTACCGGTGCAGCCGCAGCAGTTGGCGGACCCGGTGCCAGGGGGCGTCCTGGGACTCCTCGGCCGGTGCGGTGGCCAGGCCGTGGACCAGGGCGTCCGCGTTGTACGGATGCCCGGCGCGGCTCAGCGGCAGGACGGCGACCGCCTCCAGCAGCCGCCGTTCCGCCTGCTCGGCCGAGGCCGGGAACAGGGCGTCGGCGGCCGGGGAGCCCGCGAGCGGGCCGGGCGGCAGCTCGGAGGCGAGTACGGCGACGGCGTCGGCGACCGCGTGGAAGCGGGCGGAGCCGAGGGCCTGGAGCGCCGCGGAGTGCGCGCGGCCCTTGGCGAGGGTGAGCTGCCGCTCAAGCAGTGCCCCGGCGCGCGCGGCGCCCACGGTGAGCGTGCCGCCCGGCGTCCGCGCACGCCCGTCGGCGGGAAGCTCCCCGCGCGCCGTCGGCAGGGCCGCCGCGCCCGACAGCCGGGGCAGCGCCTCAAGGAGTCGGGTGAGCCGGCTGGTGCAGGCGTGTTCCTGGGCGAGGGTCCCGGACAGCCAGGCCAGTTCCGTACGCAGTCCGTCCGCCCAGTCGGGGTCGAGCAGCGGACGGAAGGTGTGGAGCGTTCCGCCGATGCGCCGGGAGGCGATCCGCAGCAGGCGGGCGGCCTCCGCGGCGCGGGCCGTGTCCGACCCGCTCTCCCGGTGCAGCCGCAGACTGCGCAGGAAGTCGCCCGCCCGCTCATGGAGATAGTCCGCGAGCGCACCCCGTCCTTCATCGGGCCCGGGGCGCGGCGGACAGGACCGCGGCGGACAGGACCCGGGGCGCGGCGGAGAGGACCCGGGGCGCGGCGGAGAGACACGGGACAGTTCAGGGCTGGGCACGCCTTCGCCTCCGGGCGTCAATGAGCATCTCCTGGACATTGCGCAGCGGCTGGCCTTCCGGATCCGTCGAATGACGGGTCCAGGCGCCGTCCGGGCCCAGGTGCCAGGAGGACGTGGAGTCGGACATACCGGTCTCCAGAAGGCGGGTGAGAGCCGCGCGGTGGGCCGGGTCGGTGACCCGTACCAGCGCCTCGATACGGCGGTCGAGGTTGCGGTGCATCATGTCGGCGCTGCCGAACCAGACCTCGGGCTCGCCGCCGTTGCCGAAGGCGAAGACCCGGGAGTGTTCGAGGAAGCGCCCGAGGACGGACCGCACCCGTACATTCTCGGAGAGGCCGGTGACCCCCGGCCGGATGGCGCATATACCGCGTACCCAGATGTCCACCGGCACGCCCGCCATGGCGGCCCGGTAGCAGGCGTCGATGATGGCCTCGTCCACCATGGAGTTGACCTTGATACGGACGTAGGCGGGCCGCCCGGCGCGATGGTGCGCGGCCTCCTTGTTTATCCGGGAGACCAGTCCGTCGCGCAGCGACTTGGGGGCGACGAGCAGCCTGCGGTAGGTCTCGCGGCGCGAGTACCCCGACAGCCGGTTGAACAGGTCGGACAGATCGGCCCCGACCTGCGGGTCCGTGGTCAGCACGCCCAGGTCCTCGTACAGCCGCGCGGTCTTGGGGTGGTAGTTGCCGGTGCCGACGTGGGAGTAGCGGCGCAGGGTCTCACCCTCCTGGCGGACCACCAGGGACAGCTTGCAGTGCGTCTTGAGGCCGACCAGCCCGTAGACGACATGGCAGCCGGCCTCCTCCAGTTTGCGGGCCCACTTGATGTTGGCCTGCTCGTCGAAGCGGGCCTTGATCTCGACCAGGACGAGGACCTGCTTACCGGATTCGGCGGCGTCGATGAGGGCGTCGACTATCGGGGAGTCGCCGGAGGTCCGGTACAGCGTCTGCTTGATCGCGAGGACGTCGGGGTCGCCGGCGGCCTGCTCCAGGAACGCCTGGACGGAGGTGGAGAAGCTGTCGTACGGGTGGTGCAGCAGGATGTCCCGGTCGCGCATGGCCATGAAGATGTCCGGCGCCGACGACGACTCGACCTCGGCGAGGTCGCGGTGGGTCCCGGCGATGAACTTCTGGTACTTCAGCTCGGGCCGGTCCAGGGCCGCGATGCCGAAGAGCCCGGTCAGATCGAGCGGTCCGGGCAGCGGATACACCTCGGAGTCGGTGATCTTCAGCTCGCGCACCAGCAGATCGAGGACGTACGGGTCGATGGACTCCTCCACCTCCAGCCGTACGGGCGGCCCGAAGCGCCGCCGCATCAGCTCCTTCTCCAGGGCCTGGAGCAGATTCTCCGCGTCGTCCTCCTCGACCTCCAGATCCTCGTTCCTGGTGACCCGGAACATATGGTGCGCCAGCACCTCCATGCCGGGGAACAGCTCCTCCAGATGCGCCGCTATGACGTCCTCCAGCGGGACGTACCTCTGTGGGGACGCCTCCAGGAAGCGGGAGAGCAGCGGGGGGACCTTGACCCGGGCGAAGTGGCGGTGGCCGCTGACGGGGTTGCGTACGACGACGGCGAGGTTCAGCGACAGGCCGGAGATATACGGGAAGGGGTGCGCCGGGTCCACGGCCAGTGGAGTGAGCACCGGGAAGATCTGGTGCCGGAAGAGCGTGAACAGCCGCGCCTGCTCCTTCTCGGTCAGATCGGGCCAGCGGATGAGATGGATGCCCTCGTCGGCCAGCGCCGGGGCGACATCCTGCTGGTAGGTGGCGGCGTGCCGGGCCATGAGTTCCCGGGACCGGTTCCAGATCAGGTCCAGCACCTCGCGGGGCTGGAGGCCGGACGCCGACCTGGTGGCGACGCCGGTGGCGATACGGCGCTTGAGTCCGGCGACCCTGACCATGAAGAACTCGTCCAGGTTGGACGCGAAGATCGCGAGGAAGTTGGCCCGTTCGAGCAGCGGGGTCGCGGGGTCCTCGGCCAGCTCCAGCACCCGTTCGTTGAACGCGAGCCAGCTGCGCTCCCGGTCCAGGAACCGCCCCTGGGGCAGCTCGGCCCCGGTGCCGCTGTAGTCCTCCTCGTACGAGTCGAGATCCGCGTCGAGGTCGGGCTCCAGGTCGGAGACGGTGGCCGCGACGGTGTGCGGGCGGTGCGCGGCGATGGAACCGACGGACGGCTGGGGGTGCTGGACCGAGACCTCGGCGGGCTGCTGACTCATGCTCCCATTGTTCCGCGTAGGACGCGGTACCGGCGCGTCGGAGAGAGCAGGATCGATCTTCCCGGGCAGATTGACGCTTACGGGTACGGGTACGGGTACGGGTACGGGCGCGGGGGAGGGGGAGGGTGCGGAGGCGGGCACGGCTGGCGGCATGGGGTGAGGGTGCCAAGGCCGTCTGAATGGCCGGTAACGGCGACATGACATACGGGGGCGGGCGGGGCGTGCGGCCGTCACGGTGTGTGACGGTCCGGAGCTGTACGTGCCCGGGATGGGGCCCGGGGTGTCGAGCCCCGGGGCGCGGAGGGTGCCCGGCCCCGGACTCGGCCCAGGGCCGCCGTACTCAGGACTCCGTGCGGTACATCAGATCGACCTCGTACGTCGTGAAGCCGAGCCGCTCGTAGACGGTGACGGCCGCCGTGTTGTCGGCGTCGACGTACAGCATCGCGGTCGGCAGCCCCTGCGCGGCGAGATGGCGCAGCCCGATCGCGGTGAGGGCCTTGCCGAGGCCGCCGCCCTGGGCGTCGGGCCGGATGCCGACGACGTACACCTCGCCGAGCTGCTCGGCGGCGTGCGTCTTCGTCCAGTGGAAGCCGATCAGCTCGCCACCGCGCTCGGCGAGGAAGAAGCCGTCGGGGTCGAACCACGGCTCGCTCTTGCGGTCGTCCAGGTCCCGCTGGGTGAGGGAGCCCTGCTCGGGGTGGTGGGCGAACGCGGCGGCGTTCACCGCGAGCCAGGCGGCGTCGTCCTGCCCGGGGACGAAGGTGCGCACGGTGACACCGGGCGGGAACACCGGCTCGCCGATACCGAGAGGGCTCAGCGGACGCCGTAGCTGCCGCAGCTCACGGAAGAGCGTGAGACCGAGCACCTGCGCCAGATGCCGCGCGGCGGACTTCCCGCCGTGCGCCCACACCCGCAGCCGCTTCCCCGACGCCCCGAGCAGCGCGCTCCCGAGCGCCCGGCCGTGGCCGCGGCCCCGGTGCGAGGGGTGGACGACCAGTTCGGCGGCGGGCGCCTCGACGGGGTCGGTGTCCTCCAGCTGCCCGTACCCGATCAGCTCCCCGCCGACGGTCAGCAGGAAATGCCGTACGCCCTCCCGCTTTCCGCCGCGCAGCTGCAGCCGCCCCTGCTCCGAGACGGCCTGCGTCCCGTCGGTCGCCGCGGCCTCGGCGAGCATGGTGAGAACGGCCTCCGCCTGCTCGTCCGTCAGCTCGTCATGGCTGTGGATCTGCCGTCCGGGCTCCGGGAACACCGCGTCTGTCGTCATGGGGAGAGCCTACGGCGGGGGGCGGCGGTGGTGGCGATCCGGGGCCCGGGGGTGTCCGGCGCGGGGCGGGGAGGACACCTCTCGGGGCTTCGATGGAGCCCTGCCCGCCGACCGGGAAGCCTCCGCGCTATACGGCCCCGGCCGGTGTTGTGAGGGCCGGTTCCCAGCCGAACGTGGAGCCGGTGCGGCCGGCGGCGATGTGGGCGAGGGCCGCGGCGTGGTACGGAACGGTCTTCTCGGGAATCGCGTCGAGCGGGAACCAGTCGAGACCGCCGCACTTGTCGGGCTCCGCGTTGTATGGCTCGCCCTCCCAGGCGTGCGCCCGGTAGAAGACGCCGAGCCGGGGGGCCTCGCCGGGCGCGCGGTGGTCGATGAAGTGGGCGAACTCCAGCTCACCGGCGGCGACCCGCACGCCGATCTCCTCCCATCCTTCGCGGGCGGTTCCGGCATCGGTGGGTTCCCCGGCTTCGAGATGCCCGGAGGGGACCTGCCACTGACCGGCGGCGTATCCGCCCTTGCGCAGGGTCAGCAGCACGTGAGCGTCGCGGATCAGCACGAGGTGGACATCGCAGATGCGGCGGTGGCGCTCACGCCTGGCTGTGGAGGGAGGGGTCACGGTGATCGGAGTTCTCTCATGGGACCGGATGGAAGCCCCGATTATGGCCGTGTTCCCTGTGGCTCCGGGCTCGTTTCACCGATCGTGTGAATGAGCCTCAAGATGGTTCGGTACGCAGGAACGCCTCGGCCTGCCCGAGCCGCAGCCGGATGGCGCTGCCGATGCCGCGCGAGGGCCGGGTGAAGACCTCGTGGTGGACCGAACGGGTCCTCTTGTCCCAGCCCCAGGTTCCGACGATACGACCCGCGACGGTGATGGCGGCCCGTACCTCGCCGATCGGGTTGAAGGCACGCATCAGGTACGCGGGATCGAGGTAGCGGGCGCGGGTGGTGAAGTAGCCCTTGAACGTGGGGTCCTCGAACGCGAGGAGCCGAACATGGTCCGCCGGCAGTGGCTCCATGGCGCGCAGCCTGTCCACGTCGTCGCGCAGGGCCATCAGCCTGTGCGGCAGGCCCTCGACACGGACCGGGGCGATCTCGTCACGCAGCACGGCCAGAGCCGGAGTGATCTCCGCGCGGGTGAGACCGGACCACCATCGCAGATCACCTTCGGCCACGGGGCCGTAGGCACGCAGATATCGGCGTACGAGCCGGACGGTGGCCGCCGCCGGGTCGGTGCCGATCAGACGGAGTGCGGGATGGGCGTGCTCGATGAGCGCGAACTGCCGGGCTTCGCGGTGCAGCGAGGCAGAGGTGTTACGGCAGGTGATGACGCCCGACTCCCAGGCCCACTTGATGCCCAGCCGCGCTGCCTCGATCCCGGGCGGGGGGTGCTGCTTGACCAGGCGGTCCTGAAGATCGCGGTACCCCAGCGGTCCGCCGGTCAGTTCTTCGGCGCTCCGCTCGGCCCACCGTTCCAGGTCGGCGCGGACGAGGCCGTGGCGGAGCGCGGTTGCGGCCGTGGCACCGAGGCGCAGGCGCAGCGTCGCCGCGTGCGCATCGGCGGCCTGGTCAAGGGGCCACAGATGCAGGGTGCGGCGCATGCAGCGCACTTTGATCAGCGTGCCGCCCGGCGAGAGCGCGTCGCGTAGCCGGTCGGCACGGAAGCCTTCGATACGGGTGTGGGCGGTGACATAGGGCGTCAGAAGCCGGGCCGAGTGCAGCCCGGCCTGTGCGTCGGCGAGTCGGCCCAGGTCGGTCGGGCCGGGGCCATTGCCCCAGCCATGCCTGGCTGTGACCGCCGACCGTTCGGCGGCGGCCGTTAGCGTCACGGCAGCAGTCAACTCGGATGCTCCTGAGATCTTCTGGGGCGACCGTGGCTGTCGGAGCCCCGAGGAGCGTCCGAGCGTAGTGGAGCGGATCAGTCTGCGGGGGCGGATGCCGGGAGCTGATGCCGGTCCGGCCACAGATCGCCGACCATCGCCGCGAGCTGCTCGTACCCGGCCTGGACTTCCGCGAACTGATCCTCGGTGCCCCACCAATGTTTGTCGTTGTGATGGATGTGGTACTGGCCCCAATCCCCTGCCCATCCCGGCTGGCTGCTGGTGCCGTGCAGGTCAAACTCGTCGGGGTGGTCGTACACGTAGGTACCCGGCAGAGGTACGAAACGGAAGAGGGAGACGCGCTCGATGTACGGAGCGAGCTCGGCAAGCAGGTCCATGGTCTCGGCCGTGGTCTGTAGGTCTTCGCCGGGATAGCCGTGGATGAGGAACAACTTGACGTCGATGCCGGCGTCCCGGCTCCAATGCACGGCCCGCCGGACGTGGTCAGCGGTGATGTTCTTCCGCATGGCCTTGAGGATCTTCGGGCTGCCGGACTCCATGCCGTACTTCACTTCCAGGCATCCGGATGCGGCCATGTCCCCGAGGAGGTCGGCGTTCACGGTGTCCACGCGGGAGAGTGCCGACCACTTCAGACCCAGGGACTTGATGCTGGTGCATATGTCGCGGACCTTGTTCCGGTTGACGATGAAGTTGTCGTCCACGATCGCAAAGCCCTCAATGCCGTACCGCTCGATCATGTCCACGAGTTCGAGGCGGGCGCCGGCGCCGGAGCGGTACTGGATACGAGTCTGGGCTGCCGCGCAGAACCGGCAGGGGAAGGGGCATCCCCGGCTGAACATGACATGCGCCATGCGCAGAGTGGTGGTGGAGAGCCGGTCCGACATCACCAGGTCATCGACGGGCAGCAGGTGTCTCGCCGGTAAAGGCAGAGCATCGATGTTCTTGAGCAGGGTCCTGGGCGAGGTGCGGACTGGTGTGCCCCGGCGCAGATGGCAGATGCCCGCAATGCCGTCGAAGCGCCGGGTCCGGCCGTGTTCGAGGAGTTGGAGGAAGGTCTCCTCGCCTTCTCCGATGCCGACCACATCCGGTTCCAGGTCACTCAGTGTCTGTTCGGGGTAGAAGTTCGGATGAACTCCCCCGACCATGACCAGCGGATCACGGTCGTAGCGGCTCTCCCTGCGGCAGTCGCGGATGATGCCGTAGGTGGCCGACGACGGAATGGTGAAGGCCACCGCGTCGAAGCCGGTGAAGTCTCTGACGTGATCCCCGTTGCTGACCTTGACGACCGTCACATCGTGCCCTGCCGCTTCAGCGGTCGCAGCGAGATAGAGCACCCCGAAGGGCGGGAACTCCTTCCGGTTCTCCTTGAACCGGGCCAGGTCGAGGACTTCCGGGTACACCAGGGCGACCTGCATGGATTCCTCCGGTCTTCAGTCCGTACCGATGCTCTGCCCGTCCGGCGCGGAGGGTACCCCCGATCAGCTCCGCGCCTTGTCCCAGTGCGTCGCGACGTTCCCGCCGGGACCGAGCCCCTCATCGCGTGGGCGATGGCGAGCAGCGCGACCGGCGCTGTGACCAGGGCCCACAGGGTGAGGGGGAGAGTGAGGGGCATCAAGTCTCCCCCTCGCGGTGGCCGAGCAGGGTGAACCAGACCGCCTTTCCGGTGGGGTGGCGTCCGCCGAGGAGGGTGACGCCCCAGGCGTCGGCACAGGTGTCGATGAGGATCAGGCCGCGTCCGTGCTCCGCGCCGGGGCGGGGTTCGCCGGGCCGTGGGAGCGGGGCCGGCCGGTTGTCACGGACGTGGATGAGTACGGAGCGTTCGGAGACGACGGTGGTGACGCGGATTCTCGGGGTGGTGGTGTGGCGGTGGGCGTTGGTGACCGCCTCGGACAGACACAGCAGTACGTCGTCGGTGATGCGGGGGTGCGAGGCGTTCAGGGGCCCGGTCAGTCAGTCGCGGGCTCGCTTGGCGGCGGCGCGGCTGTTGGGGATGTCGAGGCGGAACCGCCCGACGCACGGCGCGAGTTCCGGTGGCGGTAAGGCTGATGAGGGATGCATGCACGTCTCCCGGTCTCAGATGGGCCCGCGCGGCCGGTGGCTCGTCCCCTGCCGGGGCGCCTCTGCGGAGGCGCAGGGCAGCGGCTGCACGGAGCCCAAGTGCGGGTGCGCCGCGCGGTGTTCAGCATCCACGAGGCCGCTTTGAGGATGGAGTACGGCGGCCCCGCAGTCGCCCGGGGCCAGCTCGATCACCTCGTGCGGGAGTCGGAGCGCGACAACGTCACCGTTCGCGTGATCCCGTTCGCGGTGGGCGGTTTCCCGAATGCGGGAAGTTCGACACTCTATGCGTACGGACCGGTGCCGCAGCTTGACACCGTACAGATGGACACCGCGACCGGGCCCGCGTTCCTGGACGCAGAATCGCGACTCGCGAACTACCGGGCCGTACTGGACCAGACGCAGGAGCGGTCTCTCGATCCGAAGCGGTCGCGAGATTTCATTCACGGCATGGCGAAACAACGGTGAAAGCGTGGACTCAGTGGATATTCAGTGGCGCAAATCTTCGAAGTCGACGGACGGTGAGGGCAACAACTGCCTGGAACTCGCTGAGCATGGAGGAGAGATCCTGATACGCGAGAGTGACAGTCCGAACGTGATCATCCGTACGACCAGGGCAAAGCTGAATGCCTTTCTCGGTGGCGTCAAGGAAGGCGAGTTCGACGATCTGATCTGAATCACTGACACCTGTCAGGATCGGCCCTCCACCGGCATACGGCTGGGGGGCCGACCGCGTTGTCCGGGCCCGAGCGAGGCGGCCTGCGTCGGCCGGACCGACGGCAGTTGGGCGCAACAGTGTGACGGGCGTCGCATCCAAACAAAGGGACCGTGGCAGAGTGGTGCCCACACTCATGAGCACGGGAAGAGGTGGGCTGTCATGCCGCCGAGGAGCTATCCGACCGCACGGCAGAGGCGGCTGGGGGCGGAGTTGCGGAAGCTGCGGGAGCGGGCGGGGATGTCCGGCAGCGTCGCGGCGGCCTTTCTGGGGGGCGAGCGGGCGCAGATCAGCCATATCGAGTCGGGGCGGTACGGGGTGAGTGCCGAGCGGGTCCGCAGGCTCGCGGCTCATTACTCGGCCACGGACAGGCATCTGGTCGACGCGCTGGCGGGAATGGCCGAGGAGCGGACCAAGGGGTGGTGGGAGGCGTACCGGGGAGTGCTCTCGCCCGGGTTTCTCGACCTCGCGGAGCTGGAGCACCATGCGACGTATATGCGGCGCATCCATATGCTGCACATTCCGGGCCCGCTCCAGACCGCGGAGTACGCCAGGGAGCTGATTCTCGGTGGGATCTCGGATGTGCCGCCCGCCGAGCTGAGCGCGCGGGTGGAACACCGGATGGCCAGGCGCGATGTCCTGGACCGCCCGGCGCCGCCGGAGTTCGAGGCGCTGGTGCACGAGGCCGCGCTGCGGATGCGGTATGTCACCGGCGAGACCATGCGGGGGCAGCTCGAATTCCTGCACGAGGTATCCCGGTGGCCGAGCGTGATCCTGCGTGTCATTCCCTTCGAGGCGCGGATCACCGGCTCGGCCCATTCGATGCTGTACGCGGGCGCTTCGGTGCCGAAGCTCGACACCGTGCAGCTCGACAGCGCCTTCGACAGCGGATTCCTGGACGCGGAAGCCCAATTGGTGCGCTATCGCGTTCTGATCGATTCCGTGCGGTCCATCGCGCTCGACCCGGACGACTCGCGTAAGTTTCTCCGGCGTGTCGCACAGGAAGCGTGAGACACAGCGCATGACCAACCGCATCGGATGGCAGAAGTCCTCGTTCTCGGGATCGGACGGCAATCAGGACTGCGTCGAGCTGGCGGGCGTCGACGGCGTGATCAAACTGAGGGAGAGCGACGATCCGGAGCAGATAGTCACGACCTCCGTCGAAAAGCTCCGGGCGTTCATCCTGGGGGTCAAGGCGGGGGAGTTCGATCATCTGATCTGAGCCGGCCCTCCCTGATCTGAACCCGCCCCCCGGCGCGTGGTCCGAACGCGCCCCCGGCCCGCCCCGGTGCACCCCCGGCCCGGCCCGGTACAACTGTGTGCCGTCCCACTGTTGCGCCTATCCATGCTGTAGCGCTACGGTCGCTGTGTGTCGCCGCATCGGGTGCTACGGCAGGGGCCGAGCCCGAATCGCGGCGCAGTTGCCCCCTGCTCCGCGCCGTCAGGGGGATTCGGTGGTCCCCTTCCCGCGCTATTGGCATGGGGCGGGAAGGGTACCCCTCACGCTGCTGCGACAGGAGGCGAGACATGCACACGCAGTCCCTCTCGAAGAGTCAGCACCGGGCGTCCCGGTCCAGGCGACGGGTTCGTGCCCCGCTCGTACGGTCCGGCCTCTGGTACGAACTGCTGCTGCACCGCCCATGGGCGGAGGACGAGCCCGAACGGAAGCCGGTACTCCAGGAGTTCCACGCGCCCGCCGGTCCGCGGGTCGCGATCCGTACGATCCACCACTCGGTGCACGCCACGGCGGCCCGGCTGCTGCCGCGCGACCGCCGGGCCCTGCTCGCGGCACTCGCCGACCATGTCGACGGGGCGGGCCACGGCCAGCCCGGGGACGTCCACGCGGTCGCCGCGCTGCACCGGGGCCAGCCGGTCGGTTTCGCGTTCACCGCGTACAACGGCGAGCACTTCGAATGGGCCGTACGCGCCGTGACGTTTCTGTCGCTGGTGGAGGAGCACACCCGGACTCCCGGCTCGGCCACCGGCTGCCGTGAACCCGCCGCCGGACGTGGTGAGTCGGCCGCCGCGTACCGTGAGCCGGTCGCCGGGTAGCGCCCCGTGCGCCCCAGTCCCCGTTGACTCATTCCGTGCTCCTTGCCGTCCCGCGCTGCCGGGGGCGCTCGTACTCGGCCGGTGAAGTGCCGACCAGTGAAGTCCCGGCCGGGGAAGAGACGTCCGGGCCGCGCGTGGTTGTCCCGTCGCCGCAGAACGCCGCGTTCGCGACGCTGACCGGCCAGGCCCAGTCCCCATTGAGGTTGACGGCGACGGAACGGCGGCCGTCCTCGGTGACGACCGCTTCGGAGAGCGTGCCGAGCCAGCCGCCCGTATGGCCCCACACCTTGGTGCCGCAGGCCGTCTTGTACGTCGCGATCCCGAGGCCGTAGCCGGCGCCGGGGACGGGCGCGGATGGGTCGGGGACCGTGGTCTTCATCGCGGCGAGTTGCTTCTTCGACAGGAGCTTGCCGCGCATCAGGGCGCTGAAGAACCGGTTCAGATCGCCCGCGCTGGAGATCATGTCGCCGTCCGCCCAGGACTGGGAGGCGTTCTGCAGGGTGACGTCGTAGATCCTGGTCGCGGTCTGGTCGTGCGACAGCTTGGAGTACGCCCGGCTGCTCGGCCTCGGCATCAGTGAGGAGTTCCCGGGGAGGGTGGTGGCGCGCAGGCCGAGGGGCTTGATGATGCGTTCGCGGATCTCGTGCTCGTAGGAGTTCCCGCTCGCCTTCTCGATGATCAGGGCGGCGAGGACATAACCGGTGTTGGAGTACGAGTGCTTCGCGCCGGGCTCGAAAGCCGGCTTGTGGCGCAGGGCGACCGCTACGGCCGCCTGCGGAGTCCTGGTGTCATAGCGGTGCCTGAGGAAGCCGGGCGCAAACACGTACTTCTTCTGGTACCCGGCGTCGTCCAGATAGTCGGGCACCCCGCTGGTGTGGTTGAGGAGCTGACGTACGGTCATCCTGCGGCCGTCGTTGCCGTTGCCGCGCACCAGTCCTGGCAGCCAGCGGTCCACGGTGTCGTCCAGGTCGAGCCTGCCCTCGGCCTCCAGTTGGAGCAGGGCTGTGGCGACGAACGTCTTGGTGATGCTGGCGATCCGGAAGCGGTCGTTCTTCCCGCGCGGGACACCGGTTCCGCGGTCGCCGACGCCGGAGGTGCCCTTCCAGACGCGGTCGCCGTCTCTGGTCTGGCCGGTGACCCCGGGGATCCCGGCCCGTACGACGGTGTCCATCGCGCGCTGCGCCGCCTGATGGTCGAACCGCGCAGCCCGGTGGTCGGCCGGTATTCCAGCGGGCCCCGTGGGTCCCGCCTGGGCGGGGGCGGTGAACGCGGTCGCGGCCGTCGCCGCCGCGACGAGTCCCACCACGCCGGTACGAACCACACCTGTACGAACCGCACCCGTACGGCCCATGCGTCGTGCTGTCATCCCCTGCTCCTCATCGGTCTCGGAAGCCGTTATCGCTAGGAATAACCGCACATAGGTATCCATGAGTTGATTGTGGTCGCGGGTCTGGCCGAAACCGGTCGGCGTCCATCTCGGTGGTGGTCCTCGGCCGGTCGTCGGCCAGTCGCCGGCTGGTCGTCGGCTGGTCCTCGACCGGTTGGCGGTTGACCTTCGGCTCGTCCTCGGCTCGTCCTCGGATACAGGGACCCCACCAGGGACTTCCGGGTTGCCCGGTGCACCACGCGGCGTCGCCCGGTCCGGAGGCCGTGACCGGGAAATCCGGCTCGTCGGCGTATCCCCCTGTCGCGCTACGCGCGTTGACCCTAGGCTGCCGCTCAGCCGCGGACGCGACGCGACCATCCACCGGGCAGCCGCGACGCGCACCCGGCGGATTCGACTTCGACGCGACCACCCACCCGGCGACGCCACGTCACCACCCACCCGGCAGCCGTGACCACACACCCAAGGGGACAGATGTCAGCCAGACCGCACAGGACGAGACCGCAGACGAACCGCCGCCTCCTCGCCGCGGTCGCCGGACTGGCCACCGTGGGCGCGCTGGTCGCCGCGATGCCCCCCGGCTCCCCGGAGGAGCGGGAGCGCGCCCATGGCCACGGCCGGACCGTGGATGTGCAGTTGCTGTCCTTCAACGATCTGCACGGGAACCTCCAGCCGCCCTCCGGATCCGCCGGGCGGGTCACCCACACCAACCCGGACGGCACCACCAGGACCATCGACGCGGGCGGCGCCGAGTATCTCGCCACCCATCTGCGCGAGGCCCGCAAGGGCAACCGTTACTCCATCACCGCCGCCGCCGGGGACATGATCGGCGCGACGCCGATGCTCTCCGGGCTCTTCCACGACGAGCCCACCATCGAGGCACTGAACAAGCTGGACCTCGATGTCACCTCCGTCGGCAACCATGAGTTCGACGAGGGAGCCAGGGAACTCGCCCGCATCCAGAACGGCGGCTGTCACCCCACTGAGGGCTGTTACGAGAAGGGCCGGGAGTTCGAAGGCGCGGACTTCCCGTATCTCACCGCCAATGTGACGCATGAGAAGACCGGGAACGCCAAGAGGGACAGAAAGGCGGGCGAGCCGCTGCTCGACCCCTACTTCATCTGGAAGAAGGACGGGGTACGGATCGGCTTCATCGGGGTCACCCTGGAGGGCACCCCCGACATCGTCAACGCCGAGGGCATCAAGGGCCTGAAGTTCGGCGACGAGATCGAGGCCATCAACAAATACACGAAGATCCTGGAGCGCAAGGGCGTCAAGTCCATCGTCGCCCTGCTGCACGAGGGAGGGTCGCCCGCCTCCTCCTCGTACAACTACGACTGTGACAGCCCCGGACCCGGCGACGGTATCTCCGGGCCGATCGTGGACATCGCCAAGAACGTCAGCTCCCAGGTCGACGCCCTGGTCACCGGCCACACCCACCAGGCGTACGCGTGCACCGTCCCGGACCCGTCGGGCAAGCCGCGCACGGTCACATCGGCGGCGTCGTTCGGCAAGCTGTACACGGACACGACGCTGACGTACGACCGGCGTACCAGGGATATCGTCCGCACCTCGGTCGCCTCCGCGAACCATGTGGTCACCCGCGATGTCGCCAAGGCGCGGGACATGACCCGGCTGATCGACCGCTGGAACATCCTGGCCGCGCCGATCGCGAACCGTCCCGTCGGCCATATCTCCGCCGACATCGAGAACCCGCTCACCGAGGAGCGCCCGCTCGGCAATCTGATCGCGGACGCGCAACTGGAGGCCCACGCCCCCGCCGACAAGGGCGGGGCACAGCTCGCGCTGATGAACCCCGGCGGTATCCGCGCGGGGCTGGTGCACCAGGCGTCCGGCAGTGAGGGCGACGGGGTGGTGACCTACGGCGAGGCGTTCACCGTGCAGCCGTTCACCAATATGATGAACGTGGTCGATCTGACGGGCGCTCAGCTCATCACCGCGCTCCAGCAGCAGGTCAGCGGCCCGAACCAGGCTTCCCCGAAGATCCTTCAGGTGTCGAAGGGATTCACCTACACCCTGGATCTCACGAAGGCGGGCGCGGACCGGATCGTCACCGGCTCGATCCGGCTGAACGGTGAGCCGCTCGACCCGGCGAAGACCTACCGGGTCGCGATGAACGAGTTCCTGACCGGCGGCGGCGACGGCTTCTCCGTACTGAAGGAGCACCGGAACAAGCTGGTCGGCGCGTCCGATCTCGATGCGCTGATCGCGTATCTGGCCGCGCACTCCAGCGCGTCGTCCCCGCTGGCACCGCCGGCGACCGGCCGGATCACGGTCGTCAAGTAGGACGTACGGCCGTCAAGCGGTACGTACACACGTAGGACGTACGGGTCGTCAAGCGGAACGTACAGGTCCGGTGGGGTGGCGGGCCTCCCGGGGGCTGCCGCCCCACCGTGTCCGGGCCGGGGGACCCGCCACCCCACCGCTGTTCTCACAGATGGTCGGGCGGCGGGTCCGGCGCCCCCGGCAGCCGGATGACCGCCCGGGTGCCGCCACCCTCCGCCGCCCGGAGGGCGATCGTGCCGCCCGCCTGCTGGATCGTGCGCGCCACGATCGAAAGACCGAGACCCGAGCCGGGCAGGGACCGGGCGGATGGCGAGCGCCAGAACCGCTCGAAGACATGCGGCAGCTCATCGGCCGGGATACCCGGACCGTGGTCGCGTACCGTCAGCTCGCCCCGCGCCAGCCGCAGTTCGACCGCGCCGCCCGGCGGGGAGAACTTCACCGCGTTGTCCAGCACATTGACCAGCGCCCGCTCCAGCGCGGCCGACTCGGCCCGTACGTACCACGGGTCAAGCTCCGTCACAAAGGTCAGCTCCGGGCCGCGCAGCCGGGCCCGCTCCAGGGCTGCGGCGGCGATCTCGTGCAGGGCCACCACGGTCAGCGGCCCGCCCTGTACGGCATCGGGGCGCGACAGCTCCTGAAGGTCCCCGATCAGCGCGGCCAGCTCGGTCAGCTGTGCCTTCACCGACGCCATCAGCGCCTGCCGGTCGGCGGGCGGGATCGCCCGGCCCGTCTGTTCACTGCGCACCAGCAGCTCGATATTGGTCCGCAGCGAGGTCAGCGGCGTACGCAGCTCATGGCCCGCGTCCGCGATCAGCCGCGCCTGCCGGTCGCGCGAGATGGCGAGCGCGGCGGTCATCGAGTTGAACGAGCGCGACAGCCGGGCGATCTCGTCCTCCCCGTCGACGGGGATGCGTACGGTCAGATCCTCCGTGAGCGCCACATGCTCCACGGCGCCCGTGAGCCGGTCCACCGGCTTCAGCCCGGTGCGCGCGACCCACAGTCCGGCCGCGCCCGCGCCGAGTACCCCGATCCCGGCGAGCCCGGTGAGCAGCAGGGCGAGCCGGTTCAGCGAGGTGTCGATCTCGTCCAGCGGGCGGGAGACGGACACCGCCACCGGGACGCCCTGGATGTCGAGGGTCGTGGTGTGCACCCGTACCGGAGTGCCGCTGTCCGTGGTGCTGTTGTGCAGCGCGCTCTTCGCCGTACGGTTCGCGACGGCGACATCCGACGGTCTGACCTTCACCGGCATGTTGTACGGATCGGTACAGCGGGTGCCGTCGGGCAGGACGAGCTGGATGTACGCGAAGCCGGCCGGGGCGTCCCCGGTCGGTGGCTGCCCGGTGCGGCAACTGGTCCACGCGTCCTGTACCGAACCCTCCGGCGCGCGGGTGTTCTGGAGCGAGGTGTCCAGCTCATTGGTCAGCTGGGTCCGGGTCAGCAGCCAGGAGACGACCGCGACGGCCGCCACGGCGATCGCGACGGCGGTGGCCACCAGCAGGGCGAGCCGGGACCTGAGGGGCAGGGTGCGGAACCGGCCGGCGAGTCCGCCCGTCACCCCTCACCGCCGCCGGCCCGCAGGACATACCCCACCCCGCGCACCGTGTGGACCAGCCGGGGCTCCCCGCCCGCCTCCGTCTTGCGCCGCAGATACATCACATACACATCCAGCGAATTGGAGCTGGGCTCGAAGTCGAAGCCCCATACGGACTTGAGGATCTGCTCCCGGGTGAGCACCTGGCGCGGATGGGCCAGCAGCAGTTCGAGCAGCGTGAACTCGGTACGGGTCAGCTCCACCGGGCGGGTGCCGCGGTGGACCTCGCGGGTGGCCAGATTCATCCGCAGCTCCCCGAAGGCCAGAATGTCCTGGTCACCGGGGTCGGCCGTGCCCCCCGTGGCGTACGAGCGGCGGCGCAGCAGCGCGCGGATACGGGCGAACAGCTCGTCCAGTTCGAACGGTTTGACCAGATAGTCGTCGGCCCCGGCGTCAAGCCCGGTGACGCGGTCGCCGACGGTGTCCCGCGCGGTCAGCATCAGGATGGGCACGGTCGAGCCCGCGCCCCGGATCCGGCGGGCGGCGGTCAGACCGTCCATCCGGGGCATCTGGATGTCGAGCACGATCAGATCCGGGAGGTAGTCGTCCGCCTTCGCGAGCGCGTCCAGACCGTCGACGGCGACCTCGGTGCCGTATCCCTCGAAGGCCAGACTGCGCTGGAGCGCCTCCCGGACGGCGGGTTCGTCGTCGACGACGAGGATGCGTTCGCCTTCACGCGGGGTAGTCATGGCTCCAGCCTCGCACGCGCCATCGTTCAGCCGTCGCCGTTGCGGAGATCGCCGAGGACGCTCTTGACGGTGTCGACCGGGATGGCGAAACCGAGGCCGACGCTGCCCGCGCCGGCGCCGTTGGCCGCGCTGGGCGAGTACATGGCGGAGTTGATCCCGACGATCTCGCCGCGCATATTGATCAGGGCGCCGCCGGAGTTGCCGGGGTTGAGCGAGGCGTCCGTCTGGATGGCCTTGTACGTCGTCTTCGAGTCGCCGGTGTCGCCGTTGAACTCCTGCCCGCCGTACTCGAACGGCCAGCCGCTGCCCTGCCTCGGCCGCTGCTCCGGCTCCTTGGCGACCGTGACGTCCCGGTCGAGCGCGGAGACGATCCCGCTGGTGACCGTGCCCGTCAGCCCCTCCGGGGAGCCGATCGCCACGACTTCCTCGCCCACCCGCAGACTGCCGGAGTCTCCGAGCGGCGCCGCCTTGAGCCCGCTCGCGCCCCTGAGCTTGATCAGGGCGAGGTCCTTGCCGGGGTCGGTGCCGACGACATCGGCCGTATAGCTCCGGCCGTCGCTGAGCGTCACCTTCACGACGTCCGCGCCCGAGACCACATGGTTGTTCGTGACGATCTCCCCGTCCGCCGTGATGATCACCCCCGAACCGGTGGAGCCGCCGGCCGCCGTACCCGCCTTGATCTCCACGATGCTCGGCGTCACCGCCTGCGCGACCCCGGTGACGGTCCCCGCACTGCTGGTCGACACATTCGTCCCGGTGACCGACTGCCCGCCCGCCTTCTCACCCTCCCCGGTGATCCCCTCCAGCACCGCGGACGCCCCGGCCCCGAAGGTGGCGGCCACGACGGCGACGGCGACGAGCAGGGCGAGGGGGCGGCGCCTGCGACGGGAGTGCGGGGGTGGCGGTGGCGTCGGCTGCGGGGGCTGTACGGGCGGCGGCGGGAAGTAGTGGTCGCTCATGGTGACGACTGTCGCCGCGGCAGATGAGAACAGTCTGAGGTGGTGCTGAGAAGGGGGGCAGAAGTCTGTAGGGGCGGGGTAAGGCGGTGGCTCGCGGGGGTGGCGTGGTGCCTTCGGTACGGGGGCCGTGGCGCCTCTGGTGCGGGTGCCGTGGTGTGGTGCGCGCCTGTCCGGGCCTGAGGCCGGGGCGCGTCCCGGATACTATCGCCAGAGATAGTATCGGGAGCGATACTATCTCTGGCGATAGTATCCCCGGTTCGTCATGACGGGACCTCCGCCGCTACGACGGGACCTCACTTCATGTATCGCTTCATCGGCAGGGACCGCGAACTGCGTACGCTGCGAGACGCGCTCGACGAGGTCCGTGGAGCCGTCGGCGCGACGCGGCCGGGCCAGTGCGTGCTCATGCGCGGCAGGCGGCGTGTCGGGAAGTCCACCCTGGTCGAGGAGTTTCTGCAGCAGGCGGCGGTTCCCCACCTCTTCTTCACGGCCGGGGGCGGCTCCGCCGAGGACGAACTGGCGGAACTGCTCGACGCCGCGGCCGACTCCACCCTGCCGCGCCATGCGCTTTTCGCGGAGGAGACGCCGAGCCAGTGGAACGCGGCCTTGCGGCTCCTGGCGGAGATCCTGCCCGACGACACCCCGAGCGTGGTGGTGATCGATGAGGTGCCGTACCTGATGGAGCGCGTCGACGCCTTCGAGGGGATGCTCCAGCGGGCCTGGGACCGGTTGCTCAGCCGCAAGCCGGTCCTGCTGCTCCTGGTCGGCTCGGATCTGTCCATGATGGAGGCGCTCAACAGCTACGACCGTCCGTTCCACCAGCGCGGGCGGGAGATGGTCGTGGGGCCGCTGAACCCGGCGGACATCGGCGAGATGCTCGATCTCGCACCCGCCGAAGCCTTCGACGCCGCACTGATCACCGGTGGGCTGCCGCTGATCTGCCGTGAGTGGCGGGCCGGGGCCTCGATGTGGGAGTTCCTCACCGGGGCCCTGGAGAACCCGATCTCCGCTCTCCTGGTCTCGGCCGAGCGGTCGCTCGCCGCGGAGTTTCCCCCGAACGCCATGGGCAGGGAGGTGCTGCGGGCGATCGGGTCGGGCGAGCGGACCTTCGCCAATATCGCGCGCGCCGCCGGCGGCATCGCCCACACCACGCTCACCAGGGCGGCCGATCTACTGATCGACAAGCGTGTCGTCGCCGCCGAACTCCCCCTGTCGCTGCGCCCCTCGAAAGAGCGCCGCTACCGGGTGGCGGACCCCTATCTGCGCTTCTGGCTGGCCTTCCTCGGTCCGCACATGGCAGAGGTCGAGCGCATGCGCGGCGACCTCACTCTGGCCCGGATCCAAAGCCAGTGGACCAGTTGGCGAGGGCGCGCGGTCGAGCCACTGGTCCGGGAGTCCCTGGCCCGGATCCTCCCCGAAGGCGAACTGCCCGCCGCCCCCGTCGTCGGCGGCTACTGGACCCGCGGCAACGACATCGAGATCGACCTGGTCGGCGCCGACCGGCAGCCCGTGGCCAAGCAGTTGCTGTTCGTGGGCTCGGTCAAGTGGCTGGAGACATCCCCGTTCGACGCCCACGACCTCGCCGCCCTCCACAAACACAGAGCCGCGCTCACCGACGCCCCGATCCCCCTCGTCGCGGTCACCCGCAGCGGCGTCAGCTGCTCCGGCCTCCAGGCCGCCTTCGGCCCGGAGGAAATGCTGCGCGCGTGGCGCCGCCGCTGAGACCTGTGTATGCCCCTTGCCAGGCCGCATCGGTCGCCTTCCTCAATTACGCCGGGGCTCACCGCACCGGCTGACCGGCTCAACCAGGACATATTTCAGCCCCTCCGGCGTTTGAGGAGCTGGGGGTACCTCCACGCCCGCAGGGGCGTAGGGGGAGGTTCGGGGCGGAGCCCCGACAAGGGCCCGAGCAGGCGGAGCTAGTCGCACCCGCACGAGCGGCGGATGATCAGGCCCGAGGGGAACTGCTTCACGCGCTCGCGGCGGGAGCCCGTCACCCGCAGGCCCTCGTCCAGGACCAGGTCGACTGCGGCGCGGGCCATCGCCGGGCGGTCGGAGGCGACCGTGGTCAGGGGCGGGTCGGTGAGGTGCGCTTCCTTGACGTCGTCGAAACCCGCCACCGCCAGCTCGCCCGGTACGTCGATACGCAGCTCGCGGGCCGCCCGGAGAACCCCGATCGCCTGGTCGTCCGTGGAGCAGAAGATCGCGGGCGGCCGGTCGGGGCCGGACAGCAGTTTCAGGGCGACCTGGTAGGCGTCATAGCGGTTGAACGGAGCCTGGAAGAGCCGGCCGTCGACCGGGCGGCCCGCTTCCAGCATCGCCCGGCGCCAGCCCTCTACATGGTCGGTGACCGGGTCGCCGACGGGCGGGGTCGAATCGGGGCCGCCGAGACAGGCCACGTACGGATAGCCGTGCTCCAGCAGATGGCGGGTCGCGAGCTGTGCGCCGCCGACGTCGTCCGTCACGACGGCGACGTCGTCGACCCCCTCGGGGCGCTCGTGCAGCAGCACCACCCGCGCCTCCCACGCCTCGATCTCCTGCGCGGCGCTCTCCGTGAGGCCCTGGCTGACCAGGATCAGCCCGGACACCCGCATCCCGAGGAAGGCACGGAGATAGTGGACCTCGCGCTCACGGCGGTAGTCGGAGTTCCCGACGAGGACCATTTTTCCGCGCTCGGCCGCCGCCTGCTCCACCGCGTGTGCCATCTCCGCGAAGAAGGGCTGCCGGGCGTCGGGGACGATCATGCCTATGAGGTCGGTGCGCCGGGACGCCATCGCCTGCGCGACGCGGTCCGGCCGGTACCCCAGCTCCTTGATCGCGGCGAGTACCCGCTCGCGCGTGGCCGGGGCGACCGGCCGGGGTCCGTTGTTGATGACGTAACTGACGACGGCGGTCGAAGTCCCCGCCAGTCGCGCTACATCGTCCCGCGTCACCTTGGCCACGCGCCGCAGTCTACGCGGGGTGACCTACCTCCGGGCAGGGCTGACGCTGCCTTTGTGCTGCTCGGCGGCTTCCTCCGGACGATCTCCGGGGCGATCCCCGGGACGGTCCTCCGGGCGGCTCTCCGGCTGGTTCTCCGTACGGGCGGCGGCCGAAGCCTCCCGCGCTTCCCGTACCTCCTTCTCCGGCGCGACGAAGCGGTACCCCACATTCCGTACGGTTCCGATGAGCGACTCGTGCTCCGGGCCGAGCTTGGCGCGCAGCCGCCGCACATGGACGTCGACCGTCCGCGTACCGCCGAAGTAGTCGTAGCCCCAGACCTCCTGGAGCAGCTGGGCGCGGGTGAAGACCCGGCCCGGGTGCTGCGCCAGATACTTCAGCAGCTCGAATTCCTTGAAAGTCAGATCGAGCACCCGGCCCTTGAGCTTCGCGCTGTACGTCGCCTCGTCCACCGAGAGATCCCCGTTGCGGATCTCCATGGGGGAGTCGTCGGACGTGATCTGCTGCCGGCCGGTCGCCAGCCGCAGCCGCGCCTCGACCTCGGCGGGACCCGCCGTGTCCAGCAGGACGTCGTCAATGCCCCAGTCGGCCGTGACGGCGGCGAGACCGCCCTCCGTCACCACCAGGATCAGCGGACAGCCGGGCCCGGTGGAGCGCAGCAGCTGGCACAGCGACCGCACATGCGGCAGGTCGCGGCGGCCGTCGACGAGGATCACATCGGCACCGGGGGTGTCGACAAGGGCCGGGCCCTCGGCGGGAGCCACCCGCACACTGTGGAGCAGCAGTCCGAGGGCGGGAAGCACCTCCGTCGAGGGCTGGAGTGCATTGGTCAGCAGCAGCAGTGAACTCATCGCGCCTCACCCGTCCGGTGGGTCGTTCTGCGGTCGTACACGGTTCGCTCGCCCATAACGTCGGTTCCTCCTCGTCCCTGCGAGAGGGGTCCTCCTCGTTCGGTCGTACCGGGTTGTCCAGTTCGCGGTACCGGTCGCACAGCGTGTCGCACAGCTCGTGTTGTACCGCTTCCGCGGTGATGGTCCGCACCACAGGTGGGGCCATCCGTTCGCCTGTCTGCGTCGACAGGCAGGAAACACAAAAGGACCCGGGGGCTGCGTCGCCCGGATCCTCTGCCGAGCAGAATAACCCACATGAGTTCCGAGCAAGAGGGCCGATTTCACACTGTGGACACTTCTCCGTTCTCCCCGGTGCTCTCCCGCGGCCCTTGGCGGGTGCCTCTTCGCACCATCCTTCGTACCTCCGATGGCGTCGGGATCGAGGCTTTTTACGAACCCTGTACGGCGGGTGTGACGGATGTCGCGATCGTGGTCGCGCATGGCTTCACCGGCTCGGCCCACCGTCCCGAGATACGTCGTACGGCGGGCGTTTTCGCAGGTCACGCGGCAGTTGTCACCTTCTCTTTCCGTGGCCACGGGCGCTCGGGCGGGCGCAGTACGGTCGGGGACCGGGAGGTGCGGGACCTCGCCGCCGCGGTCGCCTGGGCGCGCTCGCTCGGCCATGCCCGGGTGGTGACGGCCGGATTCTCGATGGGCGGCTCGGTCGTCCTGCGCCACGCGGCGGAGCACAAGCCGGTACATGGGGGGCGCACGGAAGCGTGGCCGAATGCGGTCGCCGCCGTCAGTGCTCCCGCGCGCTGGTACTACCGGGGTACGGCTCCGATGCGACGGGTGCACTGGGTGATCTCCCGGCCGCTCGGCAGACTGGTCGGCCGGTACGGGCTGCGCACCCGCGTCCACGGCGCGGCCTGGGACCCCGTACCGCTCTCCCCGGTGGCGGCGGTGCCGCTGATCGCGCCCACCCCGCTGCTGATCGTGCACGGTGACCGTGACCCGTATTTCCCGCTCGACCACCCCCGGATGCTGGCGGCGGCCGGACCCGCCGAACTGTGGCTGGAACCGGGCATGGGGCATTCCCCCTACGCCGGGAGGGTGTGGGACGACCCCCGGAACGCCGCCGGCGATGCGCTGCTCGGGCGTATCGCGGCGTGGCTCACCGGGCGGGCGCGCGGTGCCGATGGCCCATGATGGATGCCGACAAGAGCAGACGGGCCAGTCGGGCCAGTCGGGCCAGTCGGGACAGTCGAGCCGAGGGAAGGTGGCGCCATGGCAGCGGGGACGATCCGCTACTGGGCGGCGGCCAAGGCCGCGGCCGGGACCGCGGAGGAGCCGTACGCGGCGGGCACCCTCGCCGAGGCGCTCGACCGGGTGCGCGACCGGCACCCCGGGGAGCTGACGCGCGTCCTCGAACGGTGCTCGTTCCTCGTCGACGGCGATCCCGTCGGGACCCGTGACCATGAGACCGTACGGCTGGCCGAGGGCGGCACGGTCGAGGTGCTCCCGCCGTTCGCAGGAGGGTGAGCAGGAGGGTGAACCGCACACCATGAGCAGCGATCAGCACTACCCGTACGGGGGGCAGCAGCCGTACCCGCAGCCGCCCGAGCCGCACGCGGACCCGTCGCCGGGTCCGTATGCGGGCCAGGGGCCGTACGCGCAGGGGCCGTACGCGCAGGGTTCGTACGGTCAGGGGGCGTACGCGCAGCCGCAGCCTCAGCGGGAATCTCAGGCCCAGGCTCAGCGGGACTCGCAGCCGCAGGCCCACGCTCAGCGGGAGCCGCAGGCCCAGCCCCAGCCGCAGGCCCAGGCCCGGCCGCCGGGGCCGCACGGTGACGCGCAGACCTGGGACGGCGAGACGTGGGACACGCACCACCAGCCGCCCGTACCGGCGGCGGGGACCGCGCCTCCCGGGCGGCGGCGGCACGCGGCGCCCGCGCCCGCGCCGATGCCGACGCCTGCGCCCACGTCGGCCGAGGAGACGACCCACCTGCGCCGGGTGCGGCCCGCGCACGCCTCACCGGGTCCCGGGGCCGCCGAGGAGACCGCGTACCTCCCCCCGGTCCAGGACGCCTACGCGCCGCCGCCCCCGCACCACGGCGCCCACCCGCTGCCGCCCGAGACCCCGGCGTCCGCGGCCTGTCCCGCCCCGGCGCCACCGCTGGTGTCGTACGACCCGCTGCCGCCGGGCTCCGCCCCCACCGGGCACCCGGGCAGGGACGCGGCGGCCGGGCCCGCCGGGGACTACAGCACCCCCACGACCGCAGGCAACACCCGGATCACCGACGCCCAGCGCGCCCGCGCGGAGGGCCGGTCGCCGATCATCGCGCCCGGTATCCGGCCTGCCGCGCTGACCGCCGCCCTCGGCCTGCTGCTCGCGGGCGGCGCGGCCATCGGCTCGTACGCCCTGCTCGTCCCGCTCGTTCTGCTCCAGGCCGTCACCGCGGCTGGCTGGTTCCGGCTGAACGGTATGTGGCCCGCCCGGCAGGGCATCGCCCTCGCCTTCGCGGGTGGCCTCGCCGCGGACGCGGTCCTGCTCGCGGCGGGCCGTGAGCACGGGCCCGCCGCGATCCTCGGCACGCTCGGGGTGTGGGTGCTGCTCACCCTCGTACTCCAGCTGCGCAGCCGTGCGGGCGCCGACGAGCGGATGTACGGGCTGATGGCGACGGTCGCGTCGGCCGCCCTGACCATCCTGGCGGCCGGGCATCTCGCCGCTTCGGACGACGCCGTGGTGATCGGCGGGACCGCCGTCGCCGTCGCGGCCGTGACGCGTGCGCTGCCGCTGCCCGGCGTCGCGTCCGTCGTCCTGTCGCTGCTGGCCGCCGCGGGCGCGGGTATCGCCGCGGGCGGGCTGACCGGTGTCGGCGGCGAGGGCGCGCTGCTCGGACTGGCGGCGGGTGGGCTCGCGCTGGTCGGGCTGCGGGTGGCGAGCTATGACTACCCGTCCCGGTTCGTGCACTTCACCGCGGGTGTCGCCCTGCCGCTGACCGCCGCCGCGCCCGCCGTCTATCTGCTCGGGCGGGTCCTCGGCTGAGTCCGGGCGGCGGTCCGGGCGGCGGTCCGGCCGAGGGAGCCTCAAGGAACCGGCCGAGGGGGCCTCAAGGAACCAACCGCACCGCCCGGACGTCGATGAATAACGACAGGGCGTCGTCCGGACTCGGTCATTCCGCGGGCGTCAGCGGGTTGGACGAACCAGGGTGGGGGACACCGAACAGTGCGCGCACTGCGAATATCTCTGATCATCGCCGTGATCCTCGGCATCATCTTCATCGCGGCTGACCGTCTCGCGGTCAACTTCGCGGAGTCCGAGGCGGCCGACAAGATCAGGACCAGTCAGGGCCTGTCCGCCACCCCGGACATCTCCATCAACGGCTTCCCCTTCCTCACCCAGGTCGTGAGCAAGGAGCTGGACGAGGTCGACATCAGCCTCGCCGGGATCACCGCCACCGCCGGCGGCCATACGGTCAATGTCACCGAGGTCGAGGCGGAACTCCGCGATGTGAAGATCAACAGCGACTACTCGTCGGCGGTCGCGGCCCGTGCCGACGGCTCCGCCCGGATCTCGTACGCGGATCTGACCAAGGCGGCCCCCAAGGGCGCCACCGTCGGCTATGCGGGCCCCGAGCGCGCGGCCAAGGGCCAGGTCAAGGTCACCGGCCCGCTCGCTGATGTGCTCAAGGGCGCGGGCGTCCCGGTCCCCGGCGCGGCCGAGCGCCTCGTCGCCGACCGCGATGTCACCGTCTACAGCACGGTCCGGCTCAGCGGCGGCAGCACGGTCGAACTGAAGGCGGAGTCCCTGCCGAAGCTGCCGGTGCCGGGCTTCGACGACGATCTGCGCAGGGCCGTGGACTACGACCTGAAGATCGAGGGGATGCCCGCGAGCCTCACGCTCGACAAGGTCGAGACGACCGACGCGGGGCTGAGGTTCTCCGGCACGGGCCGGGATGTGGCGCTGGTGGGGTAGGCCGTTCTGCGCGGCTGCCCGGCTGCCTCTGGCGTCCGGCCTCCGGCGTCCGGCGTCCGGCGACGGAGCGCGAGTGATGGATCACCGGCCGCATGGTGAGACGAGCTGTCCGGTGGGCAGAAGGCCGGGGAGCGGCGCAACGGCGCGGGCCGCGCGCGGAGGGGATACGACGGCCCGTCATACCGCATAGCGGACGATCGCGTCTCAATATGCGACACACCGGTGACATGGCGGGCGACTCGTCCCTACGATCGGCCTATGAAGCAGCGACAGGCGGATCTCACGAAGCGGCGGGCAGTAGACCTGTGCCGCGTCGCCGCCATGCTCTGTCGCGCTCTCTGAGCGGGAGTCTTCGCTCTCCTGTCCCGGCCCTTCGACCCTTGATCGGGGCCACCCCCCCCGTGCGGTACGCCCGCACCATCCGCGTACCTCGCGCAGCCTCTTCGCACCACCCGCCGCACACTGCCCCGGAGGAGAAACAGCATGAGCCGCAGCGACGTCCTGGTAGACGCCGACTGGGTCGAGGCCCACATCGACGACCCCAAGGTCGCCATCGTCGAGGTCGACGAGGACACCTCCGCGTACGAGAAGAACCACATCAAGAACGCGATCCGGATCGACTGGACCAAGGATCTCCAGGACCCGGTCCGCCGCGACTTCATCGACCAGGAGGGCTTCGAGAAGCTCCTGTCGGCCAAGGGCATCGCGAACGACACCACCGTCGTCCTCTACGGCGGCAACAACAACTGGTTCGCGTCGTACGCCTACTGGTACTTCAAGCTCTACGGCCACGACAGCGTCAAGCTCCTCGATGGTGGCCGCAAGAAGTGGGAGCTGGACTCCCGCGACCTGGTCGACGCCGTGCCCACCCGCGCGGCGACCGACTACAAGGCCAAGCCGCAGGACTCCTCGATCCGTGCCTTCCGCGACGAGGTCGTCGCCGCCATCGGCGCGCAGAACCTGGTCGACGTGCGCTCGCCCGACGAGTTCAGCGGCAAGCTGCTCGCCCCGGCGCACCTTCCGCAGGAGCAGTCCCAGCGCCCCGGTCACATCCCGACCTCGCGCAACATCCCGTGGTCGAAGAACGCCAACGACGACGGCACCTTCAAGTCCGACGACGACCTGAAGGCGCTGTACGCGGACGAGGAAGTCGACCTGGCGAAGGACACCATCGTCCTGTGCCGCATCGGTGAGCGCTCCGCCCTGACCTGGTTCGTGCTGCACGAGCTGCTCGGCGTCGAGAACGTCAAGAACTACGACGGCTCCTGGACCGAGTACGGCTCCCTGGTCGGCGTGCCGATCGCGCTGGGCCCCGCCAAGTAACGCCTGACCTTTCGGAACCGTCCGGCTTCGGGACGGTCCGACCTATCGGAACCAGATGGAGAGCAGTATGTGTGGAGCGAAGGCCGGTGGCCCCGACGCCTCGACGATCAAGCCCGGTGAGACGACCATCCAGGGTCATGTGACCCGCGACGGCGAGCCCGTCACCGGCTATGTCCGCCTGCTGGACTCGACGGGCGAGTTCACCGCCGAGGTCCCGACCTCGGCGACCGGACAGTTCCGCTTCTACGCGGCCGAGGGCACCTGGACCGTACGCGCACTGGTACCCGGCGGCACGGCGGACCGCACGGTCGTCGCGCAGACCGGTGGCCTCGCGGAGGTCGCGATCGCGGTCTGACCGCGATCCACCGAACGGCCGAAGGGCCGCACCCCCGGGGGTTGGACGCCACTGGACCGGGGTGCGGCCCTTCGGTCTGCCGCCGTCCCGCTCGTCCCCGCCCGTCCCGCCCCGCGCGCCCCGCCGGTCTTTCGACCGACACGGGGCCTAGCCACGTCCGCTCCGGAGAACGCGGTCCGGCCGTTTTGGCGTTACGCC
>NZ_JBSGUP010000008.1:0-38905 GCF_053607985.1 Streptomyces sp. NPDC055078 | reverse complement strand
CGCCGGAACCGCCGGGACCGACCGCCGGGACCGCGCCCCTGGTCGGGCGGGCCCGGCCCGCAGATGGTCAGTACATGCTGAGCAACTGCTCCACCGTCGGCTCGGCGGTGGAGCCCCCGTCGGGCAGGGCCAGTTCGAACCAGACCGTCTTGCCGCGCGGCGTGCGACGCGAGCCCCAGGCCGCACTGAGCAGGCCGACGAGCTGGAGCCCGCGACCGCCCTCGTCGGTGTCGCGGGCACGCCTGCGGCGGGGCTGGACGAGGCCCGAGTCCCATACTTCGCAGACCAGGGTGCGATCGCGCAGCAGCCGGAGCCGGATCTCGCCCTCGCCGTAGCGCAGCGCGTTGGTGACCAGCTCGCTGACCAGCAGTTCGACCGTGTCCACCAGGGCTTCCAGGCCCCAGGAGACCAGCAGCGCGCGGGACAGCTCACGGGCCCGGCCCACCGAGCGGGGCTCGCGCGGCAGACGCCAGTCGCCGACCGCGTCGACGGGCAGCCCCTGGATCCGGGCCATCAGCAGCGCGATGTCGTCCTCGCCGTGCCGGGTGTCGAGCGTGGTGAGCACATGGTCACAGACGTCCTCAAGCGAACGGGAGAGATCGGCGTGCAGCGCGTCCGGCGGGGAGTGGTGGCCGGGTGCCGGGCGGGAGGGGTCGGTGAGGGCGTTACGGAAGGCGTGCAGGCCCTCGTCGAGCGGATGGTCGCGGGACTCGACGAGCCCATCGGTGTAGAGCGCGAGGAGGGCGCCCTCGGGGAGTTCGACCTCGACCTCTTCGAAGGGTTCGCCGCCCACCCCGAGCGGCATGCCGGGCGGCACGTCGAGCAGCAGCGCCTCCTCGCCGGGTTCGACCAGGACGGGCGGCAGATGCCCGGCGTTGGCGAAGGTGCAGCGGCGGGTGACCGGGTCGTAGACGGCGTAGACACAGGTGGCGAGATAGACCTCGGAGAGGTCGGCCTCGCGGGACTTGTGCGCGACGCGGGACGCCTGCTGGGTGCCGCTGGGGCTGCCGAGGCCGGTGGCGATCTCGTCCAGCGCGGAGAGGACCTCGGCGGGTTCCAGATCCAGCAGGGCCAGGGTACGTACGGCGGTACGCAGTTCGCCCATGGCGACGGCGGCCCGCAGCCCCCGGCCCATCACATCGCCGACGACCAGGGCGGTGCGGTGGCCTGGCAGTTCGATGACGTCGAACCAGTCCCCGCCCACCTCGGTCGCGGTGTTGCCCGGCAGATAGCGGCAGGCGATGTCGAGGCCGGCGGCCTCCGGGTCGCCGGGCGGGAGCAGGCTGCGCTGGAGGATGAGGGCGCGCTCGTGCTCCCGCCGGTACAGCCGGGCGTTGTCGATACAGACCGCGGCGCGTGCGGCGAGTTCGACGGCGAGCGCCCGGTCCCGTTCGCCGAAGGGTTCACTCCCCTTCGTCCGGGAGAACTGCACCAGGCCGACGACGGTGTCGTGGGCGACCATCGGCACGGCGAGCGTGGACCGTACGAGACTGCCGTCCTTGCCCGGGATGGACTGGACCCGGGCGGTGCGCAGGGCGTTCGCGCAGGGCGAGGAGAAGGAGTAGCGGTGGACCTCGCCGACCGAGGTGGGGGTGTTGCCCTTGGAGCCGCACCCCGGTGTGGTGATCAGCGGGGCGCCGGAGACGGCGCTCGCGAAGGCGACCCGGCGCAGGGACGCGCTGCCCGCGCCGTATCCCTCGGAGCGGGGGGCGTCCCACCGTCCGGGCGGGGCCTCGTCGCCGGTGAGCAGCCCCTGGTAGAGATCGACCGACGCGAGGTCGCAGAAGCCGGGGACGGCGACGTCGAGGAGTTCGCGGGCGGTGGTCTCCAGATCGAGGGAGTTGCCGATCCGGGCGCTCGCCTCATTGAGGAGGGCGAGATTGCGCCGGGCGCTGGCGGCTTCGCGGGCGGCGACATGGCGACGGGTCACATCGGTGCCGACCCCGGCCACTCCGATGGGACTCCCCGATCCGCTGTGTACGCGATAGAGGTTGACGGACCAGTGCCGGCGGTCCGTGCTGCCCGGAGCCGCTCCGATGAGCTGGAGGTCGATCGCGGACTCACCGGTCTCCAGAACCCGGCGCAGCGAAGCGCTCATCCGGTCGGCCTCGGGCCGGGAGAGATAGTCGTGGACGGTACGCCCTCGGTGGTCGGCCGCGGTGCCGCCGAAGAGGGTGACGAAGCGCTGATTGGCGCGCTGGACCCGCAGGTCCGTGCCGAAGAGCAGAAAGCCGAAGGGGGATTGGCCGAAAATGGCCTGCGATGCGGCGAGGTCGGTCTCGATCCGCCGCAGCGCGCGGACATCGACGACCAGACAGAGCGCGGCCCGCTCGCCGGTCTCCGTCTCGCTCGGCATCACATAGACCTCGGCGACCCCATGGGCCCGGGACGCCCCCGGCAAACGGAAGTGGACGAGCCCCGTCCATTCCTTGCCGTCGAGGATCTCCGACATCCGGCGGTGGCCTCGGTCGCGCAGCTCCGGCGGGATGAAGACCTCGACCGGGTCCTTGCCCCTGACCTCGGCCGCTGTGATGCCGAAGAGGTCGGCGGCACGCCGACTCCACTGGTCGACCAGACCATCGGGGCCGATCGAGAACGAGGCGACCTTGATGTAGTCATAGATCGAGCCAGGCGGGCTGCTCTGCCATACGACATCGCCCGTTGTCCCAGGTATCTCGCTCACGCGACCGTCCCCTCCAGCTCACCGCACCGGACCGGCCATGACCGCAGTATTCAGCACTACGGCTCTGACGCACACGGCGTTCACGATCACAGCACGGTCTCGTTCATTTTGCGCCGTGGGAGCCGTGATCGTTGTTCCTTCACACTTTTAACCAGAGAGAGCCAGCTCGAACCACACAGTCTTCCCCGTGATTCCACGCCGAGTGCCCCAGCGCCGCGCGGACCGGGCGATCAGTTGAAGCCCGCGTCCGCCCTCGTCATCGGGTGCGGCGGTGCGTTCGGTGGGCGGATCCGGAAGCGGATCGGAGACCTCCACGAGGAGAAAAGGGGCGCTCTCCCGGGGTTCGAAGCGGATCATCCGCACACCGATCGGACCGGAGGCGTACCGCAGGGAGTTGGTCACCAACTCGCTGACCAGCAGGACTGTCATATCGGCGACCACGGGATCCAGCCCCCAGGCCCGCAGCGTGTCCCTCACGGCATGACGGGCGGTGCGCACCGCGTTCGGCTTCGCGGGGAAGCTCCATTCGGCGCACGCGCCAGCAGTGTCGATCACGCCGCTCACTTCCCGGACAGCAGCAGACCCACATCCCTTTTAGGGTGGTTAATCCTCACATACCCGATATTTGACCTCAGCTATCCCGCGCGGCTCAGTAATAGGCGCACCGTTGACGCAAACGGCGTACGGGAGCGGCTTGTGCGCCCTCCCCACGGCGCGCGCCGTTCGCAACGGCGCACGCCGATTCCGGCGGGCCGCCGGAAACGCGCCCTGGGTGCTGGTCGTGGGCGGACCGGTCGCGGGAGGACCGGTCGCGGGAAGACCAGTGCCTGAGGAGACTCGTCGCGGGCAGCGGACCCGTCCCGGGAGGACCGGTCACCGGAGGACCCGCTCTAGGAACGCAACTCGCGTAGCAGACGCGCGGCCTCGGCGACGGCCGGGCGGTCCTGGTCGAGCCAGTCCACGGAGTCGGTCTCGTCGGGGCCGAGCCAGCGCAGGGCGTCATGGTCCTCCAGCGGGCGCGGCTGGCCGGAGACCAGCCGGGCGGTCCACACCTGGAGCACATAGCCGGGCTTCAGCGGCCACTCACCGGGAATGCGCGCCAGCGCCTCCGTCTCGACGCCCAGCTCCTCCCGCAACTCGCGGACGAGGGCCTGCTCGGGACGCTCCCCCGGTTCCAGCTTGCCGCCGGGCAGCTCCCAGCGGCCGGCGAGTTCCTCGGGGGCGCTGCGGCGGGCGGCGAGCAGCCGCCCCCGGTCGTACAGGGCTCCGGCCACCACGACGCGATCAGTCATGCGCCGGAGCGTACTGCGAGCAGCGGTCAGGGGGCCGGGCTCCCGATACGCTCGACCCAGTAGAGCTGTTGGCGCCCCCGGTCGTCGAGCGTGTCGACCATCTGCTTCGCCTCGTCCTCGGTGGCGTACCGACCGACGCGGTAGCGGTTGCCGTTGCCGTCCTGGCGTATGACGAGCCAGGGGAGCACAGGGCCGGTGTCGTTCAACGCACCCCTCCCTCGGTTGGTTCGCATGTCCATAACGATTGCCGGGAAACCGCACTACGCATATGCCCGAGCCTACGCCTGACCTTCACTCAGCGGATACGGATTTACACAAAGAGATAGGAAAGAGGGGGCGTGCCCGTCCGGATGCGCCCCCTTGTGGCGGCTTTGGGCAGCCGCCGCACCCCGGTACACCCGGCGCCCCGACGCAGCATCCGACCCGCTCACCCGCACCCCCACCCGTATCCCACCCGCACCGGAGCCCCCACCCGTACCACCCCGGCGGCCCGCGCACCAGGCATCCGGCACCGGAGCGGGCGTACCGGAGCGGACAGCAGCTCAGGGACGGTTCAACGCACCGCGGGCGACAGGGGTGGCTCAGCGCGCCGCCGGGCGACAGGGGTCGTTCAACGCACCGCCAGGTGATAGGCGATCCGGAACCGGTCCGCCGGGACGACGATGTCCGCCGTCTCGACCGCGCGGCCCGACGCGTAGTACGTCCGCGCCACGACCATCACCACATGACCCGGTACGCCGCCGAGCGCCAGGAGTTCCTCCGCGAGACCCGGGCGCGCGCCGACCTCCTCCGAGACGTTGTCCACCACGATGTCGATGGCGGCCATCCGCTCGACGACGCCGCAGCCGCCGAGCGGCCCCTCCTCGGGCAGCATCACCGGGGTGCGCCCCGTGACGGCGAGGGGCTCCCAGGAGGTGGAGAGCATCATCGTCTCGCCGCCGTCGCGGAACAGATAGCGCGTACGCATCACCCGCGAGCCGGCCTCGACACCGAGCCGGGCGGCGATGTCCGCGCCCACCTCCTCCTGTTCACTGTTGGATTCCCAGGTGCCCCGGGCGCCGTCGGCCGCCTGCTCCTGCCGGAAGGGGTTGGCACCGGAGGGCGGCCGGTGGCCGGACCGGGAGATCCGGCGCGGAACCGGACGCTCACGGACATAGGTGCCGGAGCCGGAGCGGCCCTCGACAAGACCTTCCGCCATCAGGACCTTGCGGGCCTCCAGGGCGACGGTGTCGGAGACTCCGTACTCCTCACGGATGCGGGCCTGTGAGGGAAGTCTGGTGTGGGGAGGCAGCGAGCCGTTGACGATCTTCCGGCGGAGATCGCTCGCAATGCGCAGATAGGCGGGCTGCTCACCGAAAGACACTGGCCACTCCCATCACATTGACAGACAGCAACAGAGTCGCAACCGTGGGTTGTCGACCGCAACCATGGGCCAAAGTTTCACTCGAAGTGATGGCGTGGCGATATCCGGCCGGTCCCCCGGGGCACTTAAACCGACTTACCGCTACTTACCGGGGGTATGGGCGCGCGCCGTGCCGCCAGCCATTGACCTTAAAGGTCCAGACCAATACGGTCCTGACTGCACGACGCCCGTTCACGGAAATGCTCCGGCCGCCGCACCTGCCGGAGCACGCACAGGAATGAGTCACATGCGTCGAAGAACCCTTGCACGTACGGCGGTCGCGGTCTGCTCGCTCTCCCTTCTCGCGACCCTCGCCCCCGGAGCCGCCACCGCCGACCCCGCCGACCCCAGCGCCCAGGCCGCGCCGAGGGCCGCCGCGCCGGCCCAGGACGGCGACAGCGACCGCGACGACGGCAACGAAGGCGACGAGGACGAGCGGTCGTACAAGCGCGTCGGCTACTTCACCCAGTGGGGCATCTACGGCCGGGACTTCCAGGTCAAGGACCTGGAAACCACCGGCCAGGCCGCCAAACTGACCCATATCAACTACGCCTTCGGCAATGTGAGCCCCGACGGCAAGTGCTTCATCGGCGGTCCGGCCGGCGAAGGTGACGCCTGGGCCGACTATGTCCGTCCGGTGCCCGCCGCCGATTCAGTGGACGGCGTCACCGACAGCCCCGACCAGAAGCTCGCGGGCAACTTCAACGAACTGCGCGAGCTGAAGGCGAAGCACCCGGACCTCAAGGTGCTGATCTCCCTCGGCGGCTGGAGCTGGTCCACCCACTTCTCCAACGCGGTCCTCACCCCGGCCAAGCGCAAGGCGTTCGTCTCCTCCTGCATCGACCTCTACATCAAGGGCAATCTGCCCGTGGACGGCGCACGCGGCGGACAGGGCGCGGCGGCCGGACTCTTCGACGGCATCGACGTCGACTGGGAGTGGCCCGGCTCGTCGGGCGAGGACGACACGATCTACCGGCCCGAGGACAAGAAAAACTTCACCGCGCTGATCAGGGAGTTCCGGATCCAGCTCGACGCGTACGCGAAATCGCGGCCCGCCCAGCAGGGCCGGCAGGCTCAGGAAGGCCAGGAGGCTCAGGAGGGCCAGCAGGCTCAGGGGAAGCCGGAGAAGAAGCGCAAGCACTACGAGCTGAGCGCGTTCGTCCCCACGGCACCCGCCAAGATCGACGCGGGCTTCGAAGTCAGCAAGATCATGAAGGACTTCGACTTCGTCAACCTCCAGGGCTACGACTTCCATGTCTCCGGCGAGAAGACGACCGCCCAGCAGTCCGCGCTGTACGCGAAGAACGACTTCAGCGTCCACCAGACCGTCGGCGACTGGCTCAAGCGCGGCGCGCCCGCCCACAAACTGGTGATGGGCATTCCGTTCTACGGGCAGGGCTGGACGGGTGTCACCGGCGGCGGCGACGGCATGGGACAGCCCGCGGCCCGTCCTGCGCCCGCGACCTACCAGGCCGGCTATGAGGACTACAAGGCCCTCAAGAAGCTGGCCGACTCCGGGGCGTACCAGGTGCACCGGAAGTACGGCCAGGCGTGGCTGTTCGACGGGAACAGCCTGTGGACGTACGACGACCCGAAGGTGATGCGGGCCAAGACGTCATACATCCGTGACCGCGGTCTGGGCGGCGCGATGTTCTGGTCCCTGGACGGGGACACCGCGGACGGCGAGCTGATGACCGCCGTCGACCGCGGACTGACGCGCCGCTGAGTCATCGCGCGATCCGGACAGGGGCCGGCGCGCGACAGCGGTGAGGGGCGACCCGGACAGGGGCCGGGTCGCGACCGGGACGAGGCCGGTGCTCAGGGGCTGTCGGTGGCCCCGGGCACCGGTCTCTTCCGTTCTCTTCCGTTCTCTTCCGTACCGGGACGCTCGCGGGACTTCCACCGCGCTCGCTGCGGGCGAGCGGCACTGAGTCCGACGCCGCCTAAAGCGACTCGGATCCGGCGTCCCCCGGGTCATGCCTCGGCGGCGTGGTCTCCAGGCCGAGCGAGGCGCGCAGCGAGATCTCCATCAGCTGCGTCAGCGCGGAGTCGGCGTCACCGCTGTGGTCCCGGAAGCGCTCCTCGTCGCGGGCCGCGGCGGCCTTGTCCCAGTGGAGACGCGCCCGGTCGAACTCAGCGGCCCGGCGATCGGCGGGTCCTGCCGCCGCCTGCGGCCAGTCGTACGCCCTCAGGGCGCCCGCCTGCCCGGCGAATGCGGCGGCCATCTTCCGCGCCCATGTCCGGTGGCCCACGGCGTCCTGGGCGAAGTCCTCATCGGGCGCCCGGTACGCAACCGTGGCGATGGCCGACTCGGCCCGTAGATAGGCGAGCTGGTCCGGGTTCAGATTGGTGGGGTCACGCCGCACGGAGCCGGTCACCCTGCCGCCTTCGGTGATGGCGAAACCGCAGGTGATGGACTTGTCGCCGAGTCGCCAGCTCTCCTTGGTGGGCAGATAGAAGTAGTAGTCCACCGTCTCGTGGATCTCCCAGGGGTCGAGCGCGTAGGCGTCGTTGATCACCTGGCAGCGGTCGTCGGCGAGCGTTCCGAGGTGCTTCTCACCGGGGTAGCCGTCGAGGCCGGTCACCTCGAAGTCGCCCGCGATCTCGGCCTCGTGCTCCGTACCGCAGTCGACGGTTCTGACGCTGACGATCTCCTTCTCCTCCGGCGCACCCGTGCCGGGCAGGTTGAAACAGTCACCCGTCTCCAGATCCTGGGTGCTGACGGAACGGGACGCCTCGTCCATCTCGTTCCGGATGTCGTCCCAGAGATCGCCCGCCGCGCCGGTGGCGAGCGCAACGGCCAGCAGCAGGGTGCTGATCGAGGAGAGGACGGTACCGGCGACGGCCATGCCCCGGCCGCGCTGCCCCCGCTTTCTGATCCCCGAGAAGGCGATCAGACCGAAGACAAGACCGAGCGGCGGCAGACAGCAGACGATGCCGGTCACCAGGGACGCGATGGAGAACCCGTTCATGGGCGGGGTGACGGGTGTCGCGGGGTGTCCGGGGATCTGCTGATACGGATAGTACGGCTGGTACTGGTACGCCGGGTGCGAGTGCTGCGAGTGCTGCGGGGCGTGCGGCTGGTGCGGCGGCTGTCCCTCCGGCTGGTGGGATGGCTGACCGTCCGGCTGCGATGGGTCCACGGATGCGGCACTCCTCGTCGGGATCGTGGCTGAGGACTCGCCGGAATCGTATAAACCGATGGACGCCCCCGGTACGCCGGGTTCCACAACGGTGCGGGGCGATCGCCGCTGCGACCGCCCCGCACCACGGAGCACATCAGGGGACCTGTACCTCGCACAGGTCAGGCAGGTCAGGCAGGTCAGGCGCCTCGGACACCTGCACCTCCTGGGCCCCACGGGCCTTACGGACCTCGTGGGCCCCACGGACCTTACGGACTTTACGGGCCTCGCGGGCCTCGCGGACCTCAGAGAGCCTCGGGAGCCGGTCCCCTCACCGGTCCGGTCCGGTCAGAACTGCAGCGCCCAGGAGTCGAGCTTGCCGACGTCCTGCGCCGCGTTGTCGTCGACCCGCAGCTTCCAGGTACCGCCGGCGGTCTCGGAGGACGCGTTCACCGAGTAGGTGGTGTTCACGTTGTCCGCGCTGCCGCCCGTCCCGTGCGCCTTAAGGTTGTAGACGGTCCCGTCGGGCGCGACGAGGTCGATGCGCAGGTCGCCGATGTAGGTGTGCTTGATGTCGACCGGGACGCTCAGGGTGGCCGGGGCGTTACCGGGGACCCCGGTGACCGTGATCGGGGACTCGACCGTGGTGTTGTCGCCGATCGCCATGTCGGTCAGGTTCTCGAACCGCTTGCCGGGCGGCGGGGTGGTGCCGCCGCCGACGTACAGCAGCCGGTTCGGCGAACCGGTGCCCGGCGAGGTCACCACACCGCTGGTGGCGGCGGTGGTCAGGGCGGTGGAGACCTGCGCGGGGGTCGCTGTCCGGTTGCCCGCGAGATAGAGCGCCGCCGCGCCCGCGACATGCGGGGCCGCCATCGACGTACCGGAGATGGTGTTGGTCGCCGCGTCGCCCGTGTGCCAGGCGGAGGTGATCGAGGTGCCCGGGGCGAAGATGTCGAGCGGGCTGCCGTAGTTGGAGAAGCTGGACCGGGCGTCGGTGCTGGTGGTCGAACCGACGGTGATGGCCTCGGCCACCCTCGCGGGCGAGAAGCCGGACGCGTTGGCGTTGGAGTTGCCCGCGGCGACCGCGTAGGTGACGCCGGATGCGATGGAGTTGCGTACGGCGGTGTCGAGGGCGCTGTCGATCCCGCCGCCGAGGCTCATATTGGCGACGGCCGGTTTGACGGCGTTGCGCGTCACCCAGTCGATGCCCGCGACGACCTGCGCGGTCGTGCCCGAGCCCGCGTTGTTCAGCACCCGTACGCCGACGATCTTCGCCTTCTTGGCCACGCCGTGGGCGGCGCCGGCGACCGTACCGGCGACATGGGTGCCGTGGCCGTTGCCGTCCTGCGCGATGTTGTCGTTGTCGACGGCGTCATAGCCGTAGGCGGCCCGGCCGCCGAAGTCGCTGTGGGTGATCCGTACACCGGTGTCGATGATGTACGCGGTCACCCCCTCGCCCGCGGTGTCCGGGTAGGTGTAGCTGCGGTCGAGCGCCTGGCCGCGCTGGTCGATCCGGTCGAGACCCCAGGAGGGCGGGTTGGGCTGGGTGGCAGTCGTCCTGAAGATACGGTTCTGCACGACGGACGCGACGGCCGGGTCACCCGCGAGCTGCTTCGCCCGTTCGGCGGAGACATGGACGGCGTAGCCGTTGAGCGCCGCGGTGTACGTCTTCTCGATCTTCGCGCCGTACTCGGCGGCCACCGCCCTGCCCGCCCTGGACTCGGCGTCGGGCGCGGATTCGCGGAGCGTGACGATATAGCTGTCCTTGACGGCGCCGGGTGCGCCCGCGTTCTGGATGGTGCGTTCCGGGGCCCGGTCGGCCGCGGTGGCGGCGGTGGCCGGGAACGCGGAGACCGCGCCGAGCGCGAGAGCCGCGACCGCGGTGGCACTGATCGCGGACAGTCTTCGGCGCGAGGTGGGGGGCACTGACATGTGGGGGGTCCTCCTCGGTAGATGGCACGACGTGGGTGGCACGACACAGGAGCGGAATCTCATCAGGTGCATGACAATCAGCCAGGGACAGGCAAACCCGCCATGTCCATGCCGTACCTGTCGAGCGAAAGATTGTCGGATCCATAGGAATCCCACAAGGGTGCGTGCCGTGCCGTAACAAGCGCGCCACATAACCCCGCTGAGTCGGGTGCCGGGCGGGCGGGTGCCGGTGGGCCGCATTGTCGGGTACGGCGGGTGCTGGGCGCCGGGCAGGCGCCGGGACTCAGCCGGTCCAATGCCGGGGGCGGGGCAGGCGCCGAGGGCCGGGCAGGCGCCGGGACTCAGCCGGTCCGGTGCCGGGACTCAGCCGGTCCAGAAGGTGTCGTGCCGGAAGTAGAACGCCGCCCGGTCCTCGGGCGACCACTCGGTGGCGACCTCGGCGACCTTCTCGAAGTACTCCTCCCGGGGCGCGCCCGGAGTGAAAAGGATCAGCAGCGAGGCGGGATCGTCGGAGTCATTGCGGAAGGCGTGCAGCCCGCCCTGGGGTACATAGAGGAAGTCACCCGCCCGCCCGTCGATCCAGTTCTCGCCGTCGAAGAGCCGTACGGTCCCCTCGACCACGAAGAACGACTCCGAGATCGTCCGGTGGAAGTGCGTCCGGGGGCCGCCACCCTTAGGGGGCATATCCATCCGGTAGAGCCCGAACTCGCCGCCCGTCGACGCCGACGTGGCCAGAAAGTGCGTATGGGTCCCTCCCGGGCTCACCAGATCCGCGGCGGTGCCGACGGGCCGGAAGGTGGCGTTGATCTCGCCGCTGTCCGCCAGATACTTGGGGTCCGGGTACGACATCCGCTCAGTCTCCTCACCATGCTTCACAGGTCGGCCGATCCACCGGCCCGCTGTCTGCCTGTTGGCCTACCGGCCTGTCTGCCTACGGACCCGGCGCCCCGGCCCCGCCCAGCGCCCCCGCCCGAGCGGGGCGCGCTCCCCTTCGTACCAGGCTTCCCGTACCGGCGGGCACCCCCGCCCCGGAGAATTCCCACCCCCGCCCGCCGGTGTCGCCTGGCGGCGAGCAGCCCGGCACCGGAGGATCTTTTTATGCCCCCCATGCCTCCCATGACCAGAGCCACGACGACATGACCAGAAAACGGACCACAGTCGTCAATCTGAAGGGCCACCGCGACGATCCCGCCTACGCCGACGTCGTGTACGTGGGCCGCCCCATGCACCGCGCCGGCTGGCACCTCGACGGCTCCCCGCTGGCGAGCCCGTACCGTCCCGGCCCCGACTGCAGCCGCGAAGAGGTCATGACGAAATACCGCGCCCATCTGCTCTCCCGCCCGGATCTGCTCGACCTCCTCCCCGCACTGCGCGGCCACCGGCTCGGCTGCTGGTGCGTCCCCCAGAAATGCCACGCCGAGGTGATCGCGGAACTGGCGGACGCGGGGGCGGGCGGACCTTCAGATGCGGGGGCGGGCGGGGGCACTGGGGCGTGAGCAGCGGAGGTACGGGGCCGTTCAAGGATCTGGTCACACCCGGTCTTGTGGCCCGGCCCTCGACCCGTATGACCCGGACCGCACCTGGTTCGCCCCCGAGGACATTCAGCTCGTCGTCGAGGTCGTCTCCCCGGAGTCGGCCCACCGCGACCGGACGGTCAAGCTCCGTAAATACGCCGAGGCAGGCATCCGGCATTACTGGTGCGTCGAGGAGGAGGACACCGTCCCGGCCGTGCACGTCTGTGAGCTGGACGGGCCGACCGGGTCGTACGCCCCGGCGGGAAGCTTCCGCCACGCGCTCCGGCTGTCCCTGCCGTTCGAGATCAGCATCGACCTTGACGGACTCACACCCGGCGGAACCGGCGGCTGACCGGGCGGTTCCCTGTCACAGCACGCGGGGCAGGCGCCGGCTGACCGGAGCCTGTAGGCGGGCGCTCGGCAGTGGGTACAAGCCCTCGCGCAGCCGCCGCGTGCCGTCCCGCTGTCCGCCACTCACAGCGGTCAGGCGGCAGGCGGTGAGCAAATCTCCAGGGCCGTAGACGGCATCGAACCCCGGACAGTCGACTCCGCTGCGCGAGACCGCCACAACTGGAACAGGTTCGCCGGTGAGGACAGCCCATATCGCGCTATGGTTGATGTATGGCTACTAAGAAGGTGACTATCACTCTCGACGAAACCTTGGTCGAAGCCCTGGCCGGAGCCGCCGAGGAGGAAGGCATCCCGCTCTCCCGCCTCGTCGCCGGAGCAGCAGAACGGGAGTTGCGGCTGCGGGCTGGCCGGGCCGTCATCCGGGAGTGGCAGGCGGAACACGGCTCCTTCACCCCGGAGGAGCTCGCCGCCGCCCGCGCGGACCTGGCCGCCGCCGACGCCGAGTACCTCAGCAGTTCAGGAGCCTCGGCCGCGTGAACATCCCCTACCTGTACGACGCCGGGGCACTGATCGCCATCGACAACGGCGACCGGCGCATGTGGGCCCGCCACAGCCTGGCCCTCGAAGACGGCCGGGACATCCACGTCCCATCCGTCGTCGTCAGCCAGGCATGGCGGGACTCCCGCCGCCAGGTCAGACTCGGCAAGTTCCTCGCCGGTTGCCACGTCGTACCCGTCGGCCTCGAAACCGCCAAAGCCGCAGGCATTCTCTGCGGCAAGGCCGGCACCTCCGACATCGTCGACGCCACCGTCGTGACCATGGCAGCCAGCCTCGGCGCCATCATCTGGACCTCGGACCCGGACAACATCCGCACCCTCATCGATGCCCAGGACATCAAGCCAGCCCCTGTCATCCGCACGGTCTGACCACCGGTGATCTCCGACGACCGCCCGTGCGGGCCCAAGGATCGCCGCCGTGGAAACCGGTGCAACTACTTGATCGCGAGGGGCCAGACAGGCGGTGGCACCGCGCCGCGGAGGATCGCGGGACGCGGAATGCCAGGCCAGGTGTGCACAGTGCCGGCCGACATGACGTTCTCCCTGTCGCGACCCGCACTCTTCCCGAACGGCGAAGGCTCACGCCGCATACACCGCCACTCTCGGCATCGATGTCGAAATCGTCGCCTGCCTCCCTCGGCCCAAGGTCCCATTGGCGCCAGGCCCTGTAATGACTTCGCACTGCGCAGCTTGTAACGGAATGAGGGAATCCGAATGCTGGGCCCACCCGAAACCCCAAGGCATGCCAGAGCATCACTGAACAAGTGAACATCAGTTCGCAATCGATGAATTCAGGCCTGTGGCCTGATTGCGAACGAAGAGAGCTGTCGAGCGGATATTTTGGGATCTTCGCATATGGTGGCGTAGGGGTGCTAACGTGACGGATTGTGTATCACGATCTGCCCCACCCGCCTCACTTGCCTGATGAGGGACTGGTTCGCCGCGTCAAGGCGCTGGCATGTACGGCACCGTTGCAGGCATTGGATCAGCGCAAAGCATCGCTGGATTGGGCGGATGCCAAGGTCTATCACATGGCCGAGATCGCGTTGCACACAATCGATCAGGTCACCATCGCGATGGACTTCGACAACGGAGCCGAGCACGCCAAGGTACTTGAGCAGGTAAAGCACTTCGTCGCGGCTCAGGCGCCCGACAGAGGTGACGCCGAGCACGCCGCTGTGGCCGACTGGGTGCTCCAGCGGCTGATCAATGTCGGCACCATCGAACGTGGATTCTCCTGGGACTACGGGCTCGTCGGCGACGAGGGAACCTACAACCGCTTCGAGTTCGACTTCAAATTACTGGTGGAACAATCGACATCCGACGGGTTTTCGCTGCGAGCCACCGACGAGGCCATCAACGTACTCGTCGGCGCATTGGACACGGATGTGGAGTCCGCGCAGATCGCCGCCGAGGTCAAACTCGACAATCTCATCAGACGCGGTCGGCTCGCCGACGCCAAACTCGCCGCCGAACAGGCCAGGTACCGCACGGTCCAGTACGGAGAGACCCTACGTCGCTACCTCGACGCCACCCGTCGCGACGTCCGCACCGTGGACTGGGAACGGGTGGTACCGGACCTGCTGTTGGACGCGCTTGAGCACATCGAGGGCCGCTACACGGCGGAACACGCCATTCTGACCAACATCACCGCCGCGCGGGACGACTCTGATGATCCGCGCCACAAGCAGCGGGCAGCGGAACTCGTGGAGATCGTCCGCGACTGCATCCGGCGTCATATGCAGCTTCAGAAAGCCGTACAGGAAGCGGGCGATCAGTTCCGCTCCGAACAGGACCGTCAACTGTTCTCCGGCGAACCGCAGCGCGCCGCGCTCCATTTGCACGGGCAACTGCTGGTACCCCTACTCGGACTTCCTGTGGGCAAAGCGCTCGGGCCGGTGTACGACTTCTTCCGGGGGGCGGTCGCTCCGGCACCCCCCGAGGTTCTCGCACTGCCGTCACTGGTGGGGCGTCTCCTGCAACCGCTCTCGGAGCCCCAAAGATTCGCCGGCGAGGTCCGGGAGCCGCAGCTCGACCCCATACCGGAACGCGAATTGTTCACCCCCGAACACTTTAGGCTAGCGAGCGAGATCCTCTCCCTGCCTGGTGGCTCAGCGTCGCTGAGCGACTTGCTCGCACGTGCGCGTCGCTATGAGCCTCAGGTCGCCCGGCTCGTGATGCACCGGGCGGCATATGCCTTCAATCCGCCCGTCGGTGACGCGGTACGTGAGCGCGTACCTGAGGTGTTGATCGCTGTACCCACCGGGGAACCCCTGCACAACCGGGATTTCGGCGGCAACGAACTGTGGCTCACGAAAGCAGGCGTAAGGCCAGTCGTTCCAGGATCAGAGGAGCCCGCTACGGCTGGGCACGAGGAGTTCGGTGATGAGATCTCGCTTCACGGATGACGACGCCGAACAGGCCGCGCAGTTGCTCGCTCTTGCGATGCGCCCTCGGCTGCTGCCGAGTCGCGACAACGCATATCGAGAGCTTCTGCGCCACTACCGACACGACAGCGCGTTCCGAACCTTGACCGGGCGGATCGCCAACGGTCTGGGGCTCAGGGTGCTGGGGGAACACGAGGACATCGGCCTCGCGATCGCGGCCGACGGAGGATCTCCCTTCGAGACCAGGATGGAGACCTACGCCCGCCGCACCCAGAAGGAAGGCGGCTATGCCGAGCGCTTTCTGCACGGCATCATCCACCTTGCTGTCGCCGCGGTGTCCTTTCCCCGACCAGACGACCTCGCCGAAGACGAATACGTCGGCAGGGTCAGTGTCGATGTGGTCGACGCCGTCGTTCGCGAAGCCTGCGACCGGTTGCGTGAACAAGCGGCGTCCCGTGAGGAGTCAGCCGACGTACCCAGCGACGCACCGGAACTGGAGTTGGCGTGGCACGCCTATGCCAACCGGCCCGAAGCATTCCCCACCAAGGACAAGCGCCGGGCGATGAACACCACGAAGGGCATGGTTTCCCGAGCCCTGAACTTCCTTGCGGAACAAGGCTTCCTGACGCCGATGAAGAATGCCGGCGAGGACGTCTTTCAGACCACCCGGCGTTACCAGCTTCAGGTGCGCGAACTTGCGGCCACCAGCGCTTTCGAGGAGTTGATGGCGCTGGGCGTGGCCCTTCCCATGGCTGTGACGACCGGACCGGGTACCGCGGCGGAGGGCCCGGAGGATGTATGAACTGTCCCGAGTGCTCCTGCAGTCCGTCGGACCCAAGGCGGCGCGCTACGAGAACGTTCTCCTGGACTTCAGCGGCGTCGGAGATCCCGTCGCCGACCGCCCCGCCACCTTGTTCAGCGTCAGGGACGAGCGGCCTGTCCGGCGCCCCTCCCCAGCCACTGTGCTCTTCCTTGAGAACGGCGGCGGCAAGTCCGTACTGATCAAGCTGATCTTCTCGGTCCTGCTGCCCGGACGCCGACAAGTGGTGGCTGCTCGTGATCCTCGCACGCTGAGCGGCTTCGTGCTCGACAACGATGTGGCCCACATCGCTCTGGAGTGGACGCATGCCCGCAGCGGGCGTCGGCTGGTGACCGGCAAAGTCGCCGAGTGGCGCCATCTCAAGGCGACCGCCGACGCGTCGAACTTGCGGGAACGCTGGTACCACTTCCGCCCCACAGAGCGAACCACGTTGGACACCCTCCCCGTGGCCGAGGACGGCCGATATCTGCGGTTGGCAGACTTCATCGGTGAACTCGACGAGGCCCAACGGGCCGATCCTGAACTTGAGTTCAAGCATTTCCGCGTTCAGTCGGAGTGGACCGAACGGCTTACCGACCTCGGCCTGGACCCCGAACTCTTTCGCTACCAACGGGCGATGAACGCCGGGGAGGGTGAGGCGGCAGACGTCTTCTCCTTCGCCAGCGATGCCGCCTTCGTGGAGTTCCTGCTGTCGGCTGTGCTGCCCACGGGACCGGCCCAGGATCTGGCCGACCTGCTGAACTCATACGGCGACAAGCTCGGCAGGCGTGGTGCGCTGACCTTGGAACGGGACTTCGTGGCCGGCGCGCTGGCGTTCCTCGAACCACTGGCCGGCATCCATGGCACCGCACTCACCGCCCAGGAGGAACAGCGGGCCGCCAGGAAGACGCTGGACGCCTTTGTCCGTTCAGTCAAGGTACGCGCCTTCCGTGAGGCGGAGGCCGCGAAGACGAGCGAGGACGTCGCCAAACGCCTTGGCGGAGACCTTCGACGAGCCGTTGTCCACCATGAGAAGTCCGTGGCTGCGGCTCGTGAACTCGGCCGTCTCACAGCCCTGTTGAAGCTGGCCGAAGCGCAGGAGGAACAAAAGCGGGCGCGCACCGACTGGAATCGGGCCCAGGAGACCGAACGCGCCTGGGATGTCGTACCACGCCTGGTCAAAAGCCTGGAGGCGATCGCCAACGCGAACCGGTTGCGTGAGCTGGTCCGGCGTACCGAGGAAGCCGCCCTTCCGGCACTGCAGGCCCGGGACTCCGCGCTTGAGGTTCTCGCCGGGGCACTGCGCGCCATGTCACGGCGCCTCACTGAGCAGGCGGAGGCGGCGCAGCGTCTGGCAGAGAGCGAACGCGCGCTGTCCGAGCAGGCTCAGACCGAGCACAACGCGGCCGTCGGCCGGGCGGCCGAGCACCAGGCACAGGCCAAGGCGCTCGGGACCCGTATCCAGGAAGTGCGGGACGCCCTCGCGGGCGCCGTGCACGACGGTCTGCTGAGCGCAGGCGGAACGGCTCGTGACGCCGTGCGGCAAGCCGAGGAGGAGGTCCGTAAGACAGCCGAGGAGATATCCCGGCAGGAGTCCGCCACGGAGGACGCGGTGGGGCTTCACGATGCTTCCCACCGGGCTTGCCAAGCCGCCGAGCGGACCTTGGCCGAGGCCGCGCACTCTCTCGACCTGGCCCGTCGCGAGTTGACGGGCGCCGACACCCGCACCCGTGCCCTGGAAGCGGAAATCCAGCCACTCGCTCTCCTGGACATCGACCGTCTCGATCTGGAGGTGGACGCTCCCAGACTGGTCGGCAAGCTCGCTCAGCGACGTGACGCTGCGGATCTGGCCAGGACCGAGGTCCGTATCGCCATGGTCCGTGACGAACGGGCCAGGCTCGCGTTGGAGACCAACGAACTGCTGCCGCCCTCCCCAGAGGCCGCGGAAGCATGCGAGACGTTGCGGGAAGCCGGTGTCGACGCCTATACCGGCTGGGACTACCTCGCCGGTCTGCCCCGGGTCGAGCAGCGCCGTGCGCTCATCGGACGCGTGCCGCATCTGGTCACGGGTGTACTCCTGAACGATCCCGAGCAGGCGGCCCGGGCAGCGGAGATCCTGGCCGCCCGGAAGCTGTGGCCCAGCACGCTGGTGGCACTGGGAACCACCGCGGCCATGCACGAACCCAACACATCACTCTCCGGGCTGGATTTCGTGGTGCCTCCGCATCCGGCACTGTATGACGAGAGAGCAGCCGGGGAGGAACGACTCGCACTCAGCCGTCGCCATGACGAACACCGGGCACGGATCGCCGAGTGGGACGCTCGGCAGCGTAAGGTCCTCTCGCTGCTCACTCGCCTTGAGGAGTGGCGGACGCACTTCCCTGAAGGACGGCTCGCCGAACTGCGCGAGAGCGTCACCGTCCGGATGCGGGCTCACGACGAGGCTCAGCAGGCGCTGGCCGAACAGACCGAAAGGCGTGAGCTCGCAGCCGCCAACCTCAAGGCCGTCAGCGAAGCCATTCCGCCGCTTCGTGCGGCGCAGTTGGCACTGGAGGCCCGTAGGTCCGCGTTGAATGGGCTGGCCGACCAGGAGGAGCGGATCCCCGACTGGCAGACCGCCGTGGACCAAGCTCGGACGGCGGAGGCGCGAGCACGAGAGGCCGCTCAACAGGCAGAAGCAGCCGCCAAAGGTCACCGGGCCGCCGGCGCCGAGTACGTACGCACGATGGACCGCCTGACCGGCTCCGCACACCGTCTGACCGCCGAACTGGATGAGCTCCCGGGCGCCGACGCCGTTCCGGAGAGCAGGACTGAGGTTCCGGCGGAACCGCTCCCTGTGCTGCGCCGTGCCTACGAGGCTGCGGCCATCGAGTACGAACGGGCATCTGTCGGAGCCGACCTGCTTCTCGACATGCGCCAGGCGGAGCAACGCGAGAAGCACGCGGCACAGGAGCTGGGTGAGCAGTCTCCCGAAGTACGAGCAGCCGCCCACGCGTTGCTGAACGGCCCTGACGGAGTGGATGGCGTGAGCCGGGCCGCCGCCCGACGCCGTGCCGCACAGGCGGTCTCGGACTGCCAGACCTCACTTGCCGGGGCGGACGCCAATGTCGCGGAACACCGAGCGGTGCTCAAGGACTTTCCGGAGCCGCTCACCGACGTGGATCTCGCTCCCTACGGCCCGCCTCTGCACGTCGTACACGGCATGCGCCTGATCGAGTCGGCGGAGCACGATCGGGACGAGGCCGGACGTATCCGGCGCGAACTGGCCTACCACAGCGAGCGTGCCGAGGGCGCCGCCATCGCCCTGCGCTCCTCCGCGAAGAATTTCGCGGACCTGATCACCGTCCTGTCCCGGTCCGGTGAGCCCCGTGAAGTCGACGTGCCGTACGAGGGCGGTATCTCGGCCGCCCGGGACCGGCATACCGTACTGAAGATCGAGTACGACCGGATCGGGACTGAGGTCGAGACGGCACTGGCCGAAGAACGGACGCTGACCGACCAACTGGTCGGGTTCGCCGCGGACGCGCGGTTCGGGGGGTTGCCCTCCCCCAGCCGCACCATCATCCAGTCCTGCCCTCGTGCCGAACTGCCGGCGCGGGCGGCCGAATGGAGTGACAACCTCCGCCCCAGACTGCGTAGCCTCACCGTGGACCTGGACTCCATCGAACGGCACCACCGACAGATCGTGCTCCAGCTGTGCCGGCAGGTGCAGGAGGCACTGCGGACCTTGAAGCGGGCACAGACTCTTTCCCGGCTGCCCAAGGGGCTGCAGGAGTGGTCCGAGCAGGAGTTCCTGCGGATCCGCTTCACCGAGGTCTCCGAACAGGCGCTGGAGGACCGGCTCGGTACCGTCGTGGACGAGACCGCCGAAGCGGTGATCCGCGGAAAGGAGATCAAACGGGACGGCCTGGCACTGCTGTTACGCGGCGTGACCGAAGCAGTGGCTCCTAAAGGGTTCCGGGTACGGATCCTCAAACCGGACGCCGTTCTGCGGACGGAGCGGGTGCCTGTCTCGGCCATGAAGGACGTCTTCTCGGGCGGCCAGGTGCTGACTGCGGCGATCGTCCTCTACTGCACCATGGCGGCGCTGCGCGCGAATGAGAAGGGCAGGGTGCAGCACCGCCGGAACTCGGGCGTGCTGTTCCTGGACAACCCGATCGGTCGTGCCTCGGCCGGCTATCTGCTGAGGCTTCAGCAGTCGGTCGCCCGTGCGCTGGGTGTCCAACTCGTCTACACCACAGGGCTGAACGACCTGGCGGTCCTGGACTCCTTCCCGCTTGTCATCCGTCTGCGCAATGACGCCGACCTGCGCGCGCACCGCATGTATCTCACCGTCGTGGGCGACAGGAGAAGGCATCTCCTTGAGCCTCTTGAGGAGGGTGAGAATCCGGTGATCACGTCCATCAGGTACCACGCTCGCGCCGATGCAGGGCACAACCACCACCAGGATCCCGAGGAAGAGAGCGTTGACCGATCTGAGTCGTCCCGCGCGTGAACTGCTGAGCGCGCTGCACGAGCACGCCCGCTCGCGGAAGAAGTGGGACGGTACGCGTAAGACCAGCGTCTTCTTGCCGGAGCTGCGCCGTATCTTCCGTACTGTGCCCCATCCGAAGGTGGAGGACGAGCTGGAGTCGGTGGTTCTGCGCCGTCATCTGGACGAGCTGTACGGGTACGGGGCCATCACCGCGATGAAGGGCGATGACGGGGAGAGGATTCCGTTACCGAAGGGCGTGTGGGTGCTTCCCACCCACCAGGCGGCGAAGAAGGTGCGGGAGCCACTTCCTCCCTTGCATCCGAACATGCGCAAGGTGGCCGGGTACTGGGACAACGCCGCCCCCAGAACCCGGATCGGCTACCGCGCGGTCAACAACTGGTTCTTCTCCGAACCTGATATGACACCTGCGCCGAAACGTGAGCGTGCTCTTGACATTTTCGGTAGTCGCACCTACTCGGGATGCTTCGATGCCGAAGAAAAGGCGTTCGATGAGTTGGGCGGTCCATTCTTCTCGGACCGGGAAGCTTTGCATGAATTGCTGCAAATGTATTCAGCGCCGCCTCAAATTGTCACCGAGAGAATCATTGCGGAGAGCGACGGATGCTACGGACGCATCGGCGACGGTGACATTCTCCTGGTCGTGGAGAACGTCACCACTTGCTGGTCGTTGACAGAGGCGTTGGTCGGAATGGGGGGCCATGCAGTCGGCTATGTGGCCTGTGGGATGGGCAGTTCGTTCTTGGCCTCCCTCGCCGGCATCAAGATGCTCCGACGCGGCAACATCGCGGAGATCCGCTACTTCGGTGACCTCGACCCGACCGGGCTGTCCATCCCGGCGGCCGCTGCCGATGAGGCCGTCAAGGACGACAACCTCCCCCGAGTGCTCCCTGCGGTCGGGCTCTATGACGCGCTGCTGGGCATCGGTACCCCTTTGCCGCGCAAGGAGAAGCGCCTTACGCCACAACAGGCAACCGACCGAGTGCGGTGGCTCGACCCTTCACACCAGGCCATGGCGACCGCGCTGTTGTGCGGCGAAGATCGCCTCGCCCAGGAGTGGGTCAACCTGCGCTATCTGAAGGCGAACAGCGAGTGGCTCAGGGGCATGCACAGATGAACGGCGGTTTTGCGCTCCCGCGCCGCGATCCGAGTTTCCTCGGACGGACCGAACTGGTGGACGACGTGCTTCCCGGGTATCTGGACCGGGCAGATGACGGCGTTCCGGTCGTGCTCAACGGGCGAGCAGGCATCGGGAAAACGGTGATGAGCAGTGAACTGGCGCATCGGCAGCACTCTCGGTACGCGGATATGAGTTGGATCGACATGACAACCGCCGGTCCTGGTCAGTCGGCCGAACGGATCGCCGCCTGCCTGACCACCGTCCGCAGAAGAACGGGACGTCATCTTCTGGTGTTGGACGGAGTGTCGGACCCGGACGACGTCGTCCGGTATCTGCCTCAGGACGGGACCAAGGTCCTGATCACCTCGCGATCCGACACCGGGATCTGGCACCGGATCGCTCGTGTTATCCAGGTTCCGGTGCTGCCCCGAGAGGACTCGGTGCGCCTGCTGAGGATATGGGTCCATGGACTCACAGAGGCCGACGCCATGCGTCTGGCCAGTGCGTTGGACGACCTACCGCTTGCCATGGAGAACGCAGCGAGTTGGTTGACGAGCGGCATGACGCCGGGGCAGGTGATGGAACAGCTGAAGTTGTGTGCCTCGAAGATCCTCAGCGGGTGTCGCTCATCCGATTTTCCGAGTTCGCTGGCAGGCCGGCTGTCGAAGGCAATGAGTGTGCTTGCGGCCGGATCCGAGGAAGACCGGCGAATGCTTCATCTTCTTCACGCACTTGCCGTTCTCGGCACGGATCCGTTTCCCACCCGTGCATTGAGGGGTGACCGATGGAAAGTGTCGGATTCGGATGCGCAGTACCTCCTGACCATTTGCGACCTGCATCGCAGACTGGGAGGTCTGCGTGATCGAGGGCTGATGATCTTACAAACCGGGTCGGCGAGACTCGATGAAATCAGTGGCGCGGTCATCCGAGACCTGCTCGTCGCCCGCCCTGAGGACGAGGCGGGCGCCTTCGCACTGGCGGAACAGCTGTTGGTGGCAGCGGTGCCAGAGCGTCCCGCGCTGGAAGGAGCATGGGGCGACTGGGCGCTGGTCGCTCCATCCGTCCTCGCCCTCGATCCTGCGAACATCCACACGGGACCTGGGCGCAAAGCGTTGCTTGACACCTATGGCTACCTGGTGGACAGCGGCAGATACAAGGAGGCCATTGACGGCCTCGGAAATCTTCACACGACATGGGCGGAGTACTTATCGCAACATCGCGCCGATGACCTTGTGGTGAGGTCATTGCTGGCTCGTGCCCACTTCGGACGTGGGTACTACGAAGACGCCGAGCGACTCAACTTGCAGGTTTACCGGGAAAGGGAGAGAGAGCTGGGGCCGAGCGATCCCGGAACTCTGGCCGCTTTGGCGTCTTGCGCGCTCGACGTCGGCGTCAAGGGCCACCACGATCTCGCGTGCCAGCTAGCCGAACAGTCCTGGCTGGAACAGTGCAGGCTCTCCGGTGAGGAGAGTCGTCCGGCGATGCGCACAGGAAGCTACCTGGCACGGCTTCATACACCGCAGGACCCCACCTACGCTCATCAACTGGGCCTGCGCATTCACCGTCTCCAAAAGGACCACCTCGGTGTCCGCCACCAGCACACCCTCGACACAGCCCATCACCTGGCGATCTCTCTCGTCGCTCTGAACAAATTCCAGAAGGCCCTCCCGCTGCTGGAGGAGACCCTGAAATATCGGCAGGAGACCTTGCCTCCCGACCATCCGGACACTCTCTGGACCGCCGCACACTACTACCTGCTGTCGGCAGACTTGGGTCGTCCGGTGCACCAGGCGGCCGTGCGATGGACCTACGATGGCCTTCGCAGGATTATCGACAGCGATCCCTATGTCGTACGCCGCTTGACGGCAATGGTGAAGTACTGACTACGCGGTACGAAGTCCACCTTGTTCCACACGCTGCGGCTGGAACGGACCGTATCGGGGCCGCAGGAGCAATTCTTCCGAGGAGCAGACCATTTCTGCCCTTCATTCATGAACTGCACCGTGAGGTCAAGCAGAAGACAGGGCATCGGCAATCTGCAACGCAAGGCCGTCAAGAGACCGAACGTTACCTGAGGCGGCATTCGAGATGAAAGGGCCGCCTCGACATCGCCGAGCCATTTGGACATTGGAGCCCCACAACAGCCCCCACTCCAACATGTCGGTGGCCTGTCGACATCCCCGCCGGTATGCCGAGTCAAAGCACCCCGCTCGCCCAACGACACGCAAGGGGCCGAGCTTCCCAGAGGACTCGGCCCCAAACCAGCATGCTAAACGAGTAGAGCAAACGTACAGAAATGGGTCAATCACACATTGAAGCGAAATGCCTGAAGCCCGATCCTGCCCTGCGGCGGAGCCCCCTCCAGGGCTTTGACCTGGGATTTCCCGGTTGGCGTGCGTTGGCTCCCGACGGCCGTTTGCGGGTGTCCTGCGGACTGGCTGCGGACTGGCCGGGGTCCCGGGGCAGAGAAATCCATGGCACCCCGGCGAGATCTGCGACGAGACTGCGCGGGTGAGCGACTCCTACCCCTGCCCGTGCTGCGGGCACCGCGTACTCGGCGCGACGCCCGGCTCGTACGAGATCTGCCCCGTGTGCTTCTGGGAGGACGACGGGGTCCAGTTCCGCTGGCCGACTATGGCCGGCGGGGTGAACAAGGTCTCCCTGATCGAGGCCCAGCGCGACTACCAGGACTTCGGCACCTGCGACCAGCACGGCCGCCGGTACGTCCGCCCACCGGCCGAGGACGAGCCGCTCAACCCCGCCTGGCGCCCCATCGACCTGACACGCGACTCCTTCGAGGACTGGGCGGCCGAGGACCGCGCCCCGTGGCCCGAGGACCGCTCGGTGCTCTGCTGGTGGCTGCCCACCTTCTGGCGCCGGGACCACTCCGCGTCATGACCTCCCACATCGAGACACTCGTCCAGCAGCTCGACGGCCAGGCCGACGAGTCCTACGACGCCCGCGCGGAGCTGATCTGGATCGGCGCCGACGCCATACCCGCCGTCATCAACGGCCTGCCTTCCCTCGGCGGCTTCGGTCAGCTGACCGCCATCGAGGTCTTCGAGGAGGTGGGCGATCCCCGTTGCGGCCCCGCTCTCGTCGGCCTGCTGGACAGCGACAACCCGACCGTCCGGGAATGGGCGGCGATGGCCCTGGCGAGCCTGAGGATCGACGGCGCCATCGAGCCCCTGCGCCGCGCCTACCACGCCTGCCTGGAACGGGCGACGCCACCGGACTGGAGCGAGTCGGAACGCATCCGCTGGGCCCTGACCGAACTCGACGCCCGTATCCCTGTCGTCCCCCCACTCACCACGCGCCTGCGGGCCACCGCCGCAGATGATGCCCCTGGCTGGCCCACGGCCCACTTCACCGAGATCATCAATGACCTCGCCGACCATGCCCAGGTGATCCTCTACTCCCAGTTCTGGCGGGTGGACGTCGGCGGCACGTACGGCGTCTCCGGCCCTGGCCTGGACTGGGAACTCGGCTGGACCGCGCCCTGGGAGCACCTGGTCGAGGAGTCCCGCACCTGGTCCCTGCTGGGAGCCTCCGAAGCCCCCACCGGCAGCAACATCTTCGTCGCCCCCACCTGGATCGACCGTACCGACCTGTACCCGGAGAGGTGACCTATGCCGTTCCAGCACCCCGAGGAGATCGGCTACGGCTACGTGATAGAGCGCTACGTGACGAGGAAGGACTCGGGCCGCGCGCGCTACTTCGACCTGAAAAACGGTCGCGTCCTGCGGCCCGGGTGGCCACACACCGAACGCTTCACTCATCACCTCATCGACGACGCAGCCACGATCACCGACGCCGAGCTGGAGGCCCTCCTCGGCTACGAGTGGCGCTCACGCCTCACCGCCGGCTGGTTGATCGGCGTAGGCCGACGCGCCACGTTCCGCGAACGCATCGGCGACCTGCTCCTGGCCAGCGAGTTCTGCTTCTCCGGCAGCGCCTACTGCTTCGCCCTGGCCCGCTTCGGCACCCACGCGGACGCCGAGATCCTCGCCTCCTACCTGGACCGCTATCTCCCCTGCACCGACCTCCGCTACGACCAACCCGCAGCACTCGGCGCCCTCCTCCGCCTCGATGCTCACCTCGGCACCCACCACGCCGACCGCTTCACCCAGCCCGGCGGCCTCTGGGACCAATGGGTCAACGCCCTGACCCACCTCCGCGACCATCCCGCTTACACCCCCGTCGAGCTTCGCCGCTGGACGGACCTCCACTGCGACTTCGCCAACGGCTGGACCCGGACGTAGCCGCAGCTGCCTGACTGCCGGTACGTGAAGTCCGCGCATGCCATGTACCGGCCGCAAGTGCGGCACATGAAGAGGTAGCCAGTGAGCTGCAGTACGACATCCGACTCACTGCCGCGTAGGACGCAGCAATCCGACGCGAAGGCAGGTGAGCACCCGACTCCCCTCTGTAGCATCATCTGACCAGGCGTTAGCAGCCCACACAGAGACTGGGAGATCGGACGAGGGATGACGAGCACGCCGAAACCAGCGCAGCCGATCAGCCCAGCCGCCTACGGAGCTCTGGCCGGCGCGCTTAAGTCGATCTTCTGGTACAAGCGTGACCTCGAACGATTCATCCGCTTGTGGGCCACGGACCACCCTTCACTGCTGGCCCACATGGACTTCAGCGGCTACAAATGGGCCACCGCAGATGAGTTCGTGGACCGGTTGATGGCAAATGAACGCCAATACCGCGACCTTTCACTTCGGATGATGGCGGAGGTTTCTCAACTGACGAGCTTCCCTGCACTGAAACGGCACGAGAGCGCCGAATCGCTGATCGCCGAAGCAAGGGAAGCAGTCGACCATCTCAGGGGGCTGGTGGACCGCCAGCGCGTTGCCCACGAGCAACAGTCGCAGTTCGATGATGAGCTTCTCACGTACCGCGCTGTAGTGGAGGCCCAGCATGGCTTTGAAGCTAAGCTTGCCGCTCTTAAAGAACGCTTCCTCGAACTGGAGCGCATGGATAATCGCCAGAAGGCAGGCAGGCTCTTCGAGCCTTTCCTGAATGACGTCTTCAGGCTGTTCGACATGGAACCGCGCCTGTCATACAGCCTGAAGTACGAGCAAATCGACGGCTCGCTCACCTTCGACACGGACGACTACATCGTTGAAGCCAAGTGGTGGCAGGAGGCGATCCAGCCCCACCACCTCTACAGCTTCAATGAAAAGGTGAGGCGAAAGGGGAAAAATTCGCTTGGAATCTTTATCAGCGTAAATGGATTCACCAGCGGAGCCCGAGAAGCCTACAGGGAGAGTACGCCGTTCCTGACGATGGAGGGGCTCGATTTCTTCTACGTTCTCGACGGGCGCCTCACGCTCGACGAACTTTTGCGGCGCAAGAAGCGTCACGCAAATGAGACCGGAAGCTGCTACTTTCCAGCCACGATGTTCCCGGGCGAATAGCCGAAACAGCCCGTCGCCGTCAAGCCGGAGTCGACGGAAGGCCCTGCACCCAAACTCAGGGTGCGCAACTAACGCCACCCGTTAAGTGACACCTGAGAACTGCCGTGCAGGTACTGATGGAGAGCACTGGCAGTTGTGTCGACAAAGGCGTCGGGGATGGCATTGACCGCCGGTGGTCGTGTTGGCGTACGCGAGATAGGCGCTGCCCATGTCGAGGGCGTTGACGGTTTGGTGCATACGCCGATTGCCGAGGAGGTCCCAGAAATTGCACTCCTGCACCGCCAGGATGTCGCCTCAAGGCCCTTGAGGAACCTGACCTGCCGCGCCATCGGTCACCGGCGCCGAGCCCGAAGTCGCCATGACCGCCGAACAGGGTGTTGAACGTGACGACTCTGATGGTCACTTTCGGCCTCCCAGAGAGATCGTAGCCAGCCGTTCGCGTTCCCACGTCACGGATTTCGATTGGCCGCGGGTCTGTGCGGTCACATCAACGGGATCGGGCCACTTTTGCGTGAACCCGCGCGACGAGATGGTTCGCCGGCAAGCCTCGTCATTGCGCGGGGCAGCGGATTTCCACTTCCCGTCCCGATCGCGTTGCCCACTCCACAGAACCTTAGAACTAAGATATCTAGGCGCAAGCGTCTGGCCGAAGGCTTCTTCAGTGCAAATGCATCCTTGCCTCAGCTGGTCGGCTCGACCAGATCTCCCGCAGCTCCGACACGGTTCGGTCTCAAAGAACCCCAGCCGACCGCCCGGGATGCCGTCCGGCCGCGTTCGGATCACTGCGCAGGCTCAGGCCGGCAGGGCGTTCCACGCGTCGTAGCCGTAGACCCAGTCGGCGTCCTCGGCGGACTTCAGCCAGGTGTTTCCGCGCGAGCCGAGCTGGACTCTGCTGGCCCGCGCAAGCCGTGCGGACTCGTAGACCGCGAGGGCCGCGGCGCCATCGCCCGGCTGATTCGCGACGGCGCAGGCGAGGACGACGGCGTCCTCGATGGCCATGCCGGCGCCCTGGGCCATGAACGGCATCATCGGGTGGGCGGCGTCTCCGAGCAGTGTGGCGCGGCCGACGGACCAGCGGGGCAGGGGGTCCCTTACGTAGAGCGCCGATTTGAGCACCGAGTCGCAGGCGTCGAGCAGGGCGCGCGCCTCGGGATGGAAGTGCTCGTACAGGGAGCGCAGCTCGACCACATCGCCCGGCGAGGTCCAGGACTCCTCGGTCCAGCTGTCCTGCCGGGTCGTCGCAAAGACGAAGGTGTCACGCCCCCGGTTGAGCGGGAAGGTCACGATCTGTGTCTCGGGGTCGGGTCCCCACCACTTGGTGAAGGTGCCCAGGTCGGGCAGATCCAGCCGGTCGGTGGGGACGACGGCCCGGTATGCGACCACACCGGTGAACTCCGGGCTCTCCCGTCCGAAGAGGGCGGTCCGCACCATCGAGTGGATGCCGTCGGCTCCCACCACGGCGTCCACCTCGGCCGACGATCCATTCGCGAACGACAGCCGGACGCCTGGGCCCTGACCCTGCTCCAGCGCGGTGAGCCGGTGTCCCAGGCGGATCACCTCCGGGCCCAGGGCGGCCTCCAGGGCGGCGAGCAGGTCCGCCCGGTGGATGGTCAGCTGCGGTGCCCCGTACCTCCGCTCCGCGGATTCGCCCATCTCCAGCCGCGAGGTCTCCTCACCGCTGTCCCAGGTGCGGCTGATCCGGTGACTGGGGCGGGCTGCGGTCTCGCGCAGCGCTTCACTCACGCCCAGACGGTCCAGTGCCCGTACGGCGTTCGGGGTGAGGTTGATGTCCGCCCCGACCCGGCCGAACGCCGAAGCCTGCTCGAAGACCGTGACCCGGTGGCCCCGGGCCCGCAGGGCAATGGCGGCGGCGAGTCCTCCGATACCGCCTCCGACGATGCCGACGTGCGTACTCATCATTTGCTCCCGCTCTCAGTCGGCCCAGGCGAGCGGGCCGCCGGTGCCGAGGTAGATGCTCTTCTGCCGCTGGTACGCGCGGACGGCGCCGATGCCCTTCTCACGGGTCGAGCCGCTGTCCTTGACCCCCCCGAACGGTGTGGCGACGGAGAGCTGCTTGTAGGTGTTGACCCAGACGGTGCCGGCGTCGATCGCGCGGCCGAGCCTCCAGGCGCGGGGGAAGTCGCGGGTCCAGATCCCGCAGGCCAGGCCGTAGGGTGAGTCGTTGGCCGCCGCGACCACCTCGTCCTCGTCGCGGAACCGAAGGGCCACCAGGACCGGCCCGAAGATCTCCTCCCGTACCACCCGGGCGTCGGAAGCGAGACCGTCCAGCACGGTCGGGCGGAGGTAGTTCCCGGCGGCGAGGTGCTCGGAGTCGGGGCGTCCACCACCGGCCCGCAGGGTGCCGCCCTCGGCGAGGCCGGCTGCGATGTACTCCTCCACCGAGGACCGGTGCGAGGCGGTGACCAACGGCCCGAGCTGGGTGTCCTCGGCCCGGGGGTGGCCGACCCGGAGCCGGTCCGCGCGTTCGGCGATGCGTCCGACAACCTCCTCGTACACGTCGTCGTGGACGAAGAGGCGGGAGCCGGCGATGCAGGACTGGCCCTGGGAGCTGAAGATCCCGTAGAGGATGCCGCTGACCGCGAGGTCCAGGTCGGCGTCGGGGAGCACGATCGTCGGGGACTTGCCGCCGAGTTCGAGTGAAGTGGTCTTGAGCAGGCCGGCGGCGGTCGCGGCGAGCCGCCGTCCGGTGTCGGTGCCGCCGGTGAAGGAGAGGTGGCCGACGCCGGGGTGCTCGACCAGGCGCTGTCCGACGGTTGCGCCGGGGCCGGGGAGCACGCTGATCAGGCCCGGGGGGAATCCGGCCTCCAGGAGCAGCGCGCCGAGTTCCAGGGCCAGCAGCGGGGTCCAGGCGGCGGGTTTGAGCACCACCGCATTGCCGGCCGCGAGGGCTGGCGCGATCTTCTGGGCGTCGGAGGCGATCGGGCTGTTCCAGGGGGTGATCGCGCCGACGACGCCGATCGGTTCGTGGACCGAGAAGGCGAGGTGGTCGCCGCGGGACGGGGGGATCGCGCCCTCCTGGGTCTCCAGTACGGCGGCCATGTACCGGAAGGTGCCGGCGGCGCTCGCGACCAGGGCGCGGGTCTCGGTGATCGGTTTGCCGTTGTCGTGGCTCTGGAGCAGTGCGAGCTGTTCGGCACGGGCCTCGATGAGGTCTGCGGTGCGGGCGAGGTGGCGGGCCCGCCGGTGCGGGAGCAGGTCGCGCCAGGACCGTTCGGCGCGGGCGGCGTCGCCGAGCCGGACGGCTTCGTCGACGTCCTCGGGGGCCGCGCCCGCGAAGGCGGCGAGGATGCTGCCGTCGGCGGGGTCGGTGGTGGTGAGTTCGGCTCCGCGGCCTTCGGTCCATTCTCCGCCGACGAGGATGCGGCCGGGCGGAGCGAGCCTTTCCGGAACGGTGGCGGGCGCGGTCATGACGGGGCTCCCGGTACGTGGACGGGCGGGGTGAAGGGCGTGGGCATCGGCGGGTAGGCCGCCAGGTCGATCTCGACGACGGCGGGGCGGCGCAGCCCGACCGCGTCGTTGAGGACGACCGCCACGGATGCCGGGTCGTCCACACGTGTGTGGTGCAGGTCAAGGGCACGGCACACGGCCGAGTAGTCGGGGGTGACCAGGTCGACTCCGGACCGGGCTCGGCCGAGTCCGTCCTGCATGTTGCGGAGCACCCCGTAGCCGCCGTCGTTGAAGATCAGCAGCACCAGCCAGGGGGCCTCCTGGGCCAGCGTCATCAGTTCGCCGAAATGCACCGCGAGGCCACCGTCGCCCGCTATGCACACGGTGGGCTCGTCCGGTCGTCCGACGGCGGCTCCGATGGCCATCCCGAGGCCCTGTCCGATGCCGCCGCCGCGCGGGAAGACGTTGTCCCGGGGGTCGTGGATCTCCAGCAGCCGGTTGCCCCACGAACTGGAGGCGATGGTGACGTCTCGGGCGATCACGGCCCGGCGCGGGAGGACCTTCCGGAGCGCGTCGGGGAAAGCGGTGTGGTCGCCGAGCCCGGCACGCTGCTGTGCTCGGACGTCCTTGCGGATTCCACGGACCCAGGTGGCCCAGGGCTCGCGCGGGGCCGCGCCGAGCGCCACGAGTTCGGCGGCGAGCCCGGTCAGGAACGCACCCGCGTCGGCGACCAGTCCGTGGGCGACCGGGTACACGCGGCCGATCGCGGCCGGGTCGAGGTCGACCTGAACGTGTGTGGAAGGCATGGTGAGGGTGTAGTCGGCCGTCTCGTTGGAGCGGAAGTGCGTGCCGACGCTGAGCAGGACGTCCGCTTCGGCGAGGAGGGCCCGGCCGTCGGGGGATGTCGCGTAGTTGCCGACGCACAGGGGGTGGTCCTCGGGGACGGCGCCGCGGCCCGAGTTGCTGGTGAACAGCCCGGCGCCGAGCTGTTCGACGACGGTGCGCAGTGCCGGGCCCGCGTTCGCGACGCCACCGCCGGCCCAGATCACCGGCCGTTCGGCGGCGGCGAGGAGGCGGGCGGCGGCGGCGAGCGCGTCCCGGTCGGGCGCGTCGCCCGGGGCGGGTGCGCCGGAGGCCGGGCCGAGGCCCGGGTGGGCGGCGTACTGGAGGTCGATGGGCCACTCCACCGAGGAGGGTCCGCCGGGCACGGCGAGGGACCGCGCGACGGCCTCCTCCAGGACGGCTCCGGCGCTGTCGGTGTCCGTGATGGTGACAGCGTGCCGGGAGACCGCCGTCAGCATCCCGAGCTGGTCCTTGGTCTCGTGGATGAAGCCGCGCCCGGAGCCGAGGTATGGCGTGTCCACCTGGCCGGTGACATGCAGGACGGAGCTGCCCGCGCTGAGCGCCTCCACGAGGGAGCCGGCCGCGTTGCCGGCGCCGGTACCGGTGCTGGTGAGCGCGCAGCCCAGGCCGCCCCGGGCCCGTGCGTAGCCGTCGGCGGCGTTGACCGCGGTCGCCTCGTGCCTGACGGGCACGAAGCGCAGCTCGCGGTCGACGGCTTCCACCAGGGGCAGGTTGTGCACGCTGATGATCCCGAAGACGGTGTCCACGCCGTGGCGCCGGAGCACGTCGACGAGGAGGTCGCCGCCGTTGCGCCCGGTTTGACCTGTCATGATTTCTTGCTCCTTTGCTGGGCGTGCGGGATGGGTCAGAAGAGTCCGCGCGACACGCCGCCGCACACGTCGAGGGCCGCTCCGGTCACGTACGAGGACCTGGGCGAGAGGAGGAAGCCGATCGCCGCGGCGACTTCGTCGGCGGTGCCGAACCGGCCGAGGGCGATGCCCCGGTCGTCGGCCAGTTCGCGCTCCCACTCCGCAAAGGGGGTGCCGCTCCCGCTCTCGGTGTGGCGGCGGCGCCACTGCCCGGTGTCGATGAGCCCGAGGCAGACCGAGTTGACCCGGATGCCCCGCGAGGCGTACTCGATCGCCATCGACTTGGACAGGTTGAGCAGTCCGGCGCGGGCGGCCGAGGTGGTCACGAGTCGGGGTTCGGGCTGCTTGGCCAGTACCGCGTTCACATTGACCACCGAGGCCACCGGCGACCGTTCGAGCCAGGGCAGGGTCCCGGCGAGCACATGGAGGACGCTGCTGAACTTGAGGTCCAGCTCGTCGCGGAACTCGGTGGGTCCGGCGGTGTCGAGCCCGGCCATCCGGGACTGGCCGGCGTTGTTGACGACGCCGTCGAGGCCGCCGAACCGCTCGGTGGAGGCGGCCACCAGCCCCGCGACGGCGTCGGCGTCCCGGACGTCGCAGGGCAGGGCCAGAACCCTCTCGCGGGGTGCCCCTGCCTCTTCGGCGAGCCGGTCCGCGGCCTTCGCGAGGACGTCGGCACGGCGTCCGCAGGTGACGACCCGGGCGCCCTCGGCGAGCAGCAGGGCCACGGTGGCCGCGCCGACGCCGGAGCTTCCGCCGGTGACGAGGTAGGTGCGGTCGTTCAGCAGCAGGTCCACGGCGGGTCAGTCCCGGGTGACGCCGTGCATGGCGGACGTCTCGGGGTAGGTGGGGACCTGCGGCTTCTGAGCGCCGATGATGACGCAGAAGAGTGCGTCGGTGTCGCCGTTGTTCTTCAGGCTGCGCGGGACGCCGGCGGGGACGACGATCATGTCGCGGTAGCCGAGGGTGCGCTTCTCGACCTTTCCGTCGCGGTGGATGCCGACCTCGACCTCGCCTTCGAGTACGAAGAACGCCTCTTCGGCGTCGTGGTGCGTGTGTTCGGGGCCCTCGGCGCCGGGGGGCAGCAGCATGTTGGAGAAGGTGAAGCCGCTCGAGGCGATGGTGCGGTGGTCGTTCTCGTGGTTGCCGGTGGCGCCGGAGCCGACGTATCGGATCTGGGCGCGGGCGAACTGAGCCCCTGCCTTGGCCTGGAATCCGAGGGTGTCCCAGTCCTCGTGGCGGGTTGCCCTGCTGAGGATGAGGGAGTCGGTGAAGGCCGCGAGTTCGGCGTCCTCGTATCGGAGGGTCATGTCTTTTCCTTCCTTGGGTGTGACGGGGGCGTGGGGGTCTCGGGGCGGGGCCGGAGGACCGGCCGCGAGGGCGGTCCGGCGCAGCCAGTCGTTGACCAGCTCGGGCTGCTCCTGGTTGGCGAGGTGGCCTGCGCCGGGGACGGCGGCGAGCACGGCGCCGCTGATACCGGCGGCGATCTCCCAGGCGCGGTCGAGCCCGGTGACGGTGTCGTGCTCGCCGGCGAGAACGAGCGTCGGCGCGGTGATCCGGGGCAGGTCGGCGGTGAGGTCGGCCGAGGCCATGGCTTCGGCGGCCTCCGCGTAGCCCGGCAGCCGGATCGCTTCGGCCATCGCGGTGGTTGCGGTGGCGACGAGTCCGGCTGGGGCATCGGGTGCGAGGAGCCGTGGCGCCCGCTTGCGGGCGAACGCCTGCGGGCCGAGTCGTCGCAGCTCGGCGGCCCGGGAGCGCATCTGCTCGGCCCGTGCGGCGTCGGTGCCCGAGCCGAGGCTGGCACCGATGACGGTCAGGGACCGCACCAGCTCCGGGTGGGAGGCGGCGAGCCGGAGCGCGATCACCCCGCCCCAGGAGACGCCGACGACGTGGAACGGGCCGTGGTCCAGCGCGGTGCGGGCGACGGCGATCGCGGCGGTGACGTACCCGTCCAGTCCGACGGGTCCCGTCGGATCCGGTGAGGCCGCGTACCCCGGCGCGTCCCAGGCGACAAGGGTGAACTCACCTGAGAGTGCTTCCAGTTGGAGAGCGAAGGAGGCCGACGAGGAGCCGATACCGTGCAGGAGCAGCATTCCCGGGCCGGTGCCGGCCGTCCGGTGGGCGGAGACCATTCAGACCACCCCTTTGGGTTGCCCGACCAGCACCCCGAGCGAGCGGAGGACCGCGTGCGGGACCACGCCGCTGGTGCGCGGGTTCGTCACGGACGGCAGGTTGCCGATCTCGAACCGGTAGCTGCCGCAGGGGCCTTCGGCCTCGATGATGTGGCGGGTCAGGGCGGCTCCCGGGTCGGCGAGGAGCCGTACCTCGACCAGGCCGATGTCGCCGACGGCCCAGCCGACCGTCGCCGCGACGTTGAGCGAGCGGGGGAAGAGGCGGGTGGCCCTTGCAGCGTCGCCCCGGAAGATCTCGACCGGTTCGGCGGTACGGCGCAGCCGGTCGGCGGCGTCGTCGTCCATCCAGGGCTGGACCAGGGTCGCGGGCAGCTTGGTGGTGGTGACGCTGACCTTGTCGAACGGTGCCTGGGCCGCCGCGGCCGTGAGGATGTCCGCTCCGCCGACGGCACCCGAGGTGATCAGGTAGCGTCCCGGGCCCGCCTTGTCGAGTCCCTCTGCGACTCCGGGGTCGCAGAGGGCACCGACCGAGGTGACCAGGAGGTCGACCCCGTGGTCCAGGATGGTCGCGCCGGACTGGGCGATCACGGTCTGGCCCGCGCATTCGACGATCACGTCGGCACGTTCCATCGCGGCGGCGAGGCTGATCTGCGGCAGGCCGAGGTCGCCCGTCCTGCGGTCGTTGACGAAGCCGACCGGCTCGACTCCGGGCAGTCGGCCGGCTTCGAGCGCGCCGATCACCGCGCGCCCGATCGCTCCGGCACCGATCACTGCGGCACGCACCGGTTCTCCTCCGGGGCGGGTCACCGGGCCTTCTCCGTTCCGGCGAACACGCCGCGGTCCTCGACCCCGGACATGTGTTCGCGCACCTGGCGCGAAGGCGGGCCTGCGGTCCCCCACAGGTCGGACAGTTCCGGCACCCGGCGCCAGACCCGGCACAGCCACTGGTCCTCGACGATCTGGGCGACGTCCGAGGTGTACTCGCAGACAAGACCTGCGGGGTCGGCGAAGTAGGAGAAGGTGTTGTTGCCCGGGCCGTGCCGCCCGGGGCCCCACAGCGGGGTGACCCCGTGGTGCCTCAGCGAGCCGATGCCCCGCATGAAGTGGTCCATCGACGGCATCTCGTACGCCACGTGGTTGACCGAGGTCCACGCGGCCTGGTTGAAGGCGATGCTGTGGTGGTCGGTGTTGCAGCGCAGGAACGCCATCTGGTGCTCCGACCAGTCCGACACCCGCATGCCGAGCACCTCGGTGTAGAAGGTGACCGCCGCGTCGATGTCCACGGTGTTGAGCACGACGTGGGTGACGCCGGTCGGCACTGCCCGGTCGCGGCTCTGCGGGGTGACGGAATGGACGTCGCAGCTCAGCTCGATCCGGCGGCCCTCGGGGTCGGCGAGCTCCAGGCCGTACCCGGCTCCCACGGCGTCCAGCGGACCCGGCTCGCGCAGCAGCGGCACCCCCTTGGCGACGAGCCGACGGCCCGCCTCGTCGACCTCGGCCCGGGTGCGGACGGCGAAGCTGATGCGTCCGAGCGCGTTCTGTTCCGTCCGGGAGAGCTGGAGGACATGGTGGTTCGCGCCGGTGCCGCGCAGCCAGGCGTCATCGGAGTCGCGTTCGACGACCGAAAGGCCCCACACCTCCGAGTAGAAGTCCGTACAGGCGGCGACATCGGGCACCCGCAGCTGCACCGAGCGCAGTGAGTGCAAACGCACGACCGGCTGGTCCATGACTACCTCCAATTATCTTAGCGCTAAATCATTAAGTACTCAGAGATTCGAAGTCAAGATGCTTAGAGCAATGAGATCTGCGAAGGTCCGCCTACGCTCCGCTCACACCCCGGGACCCGCCTCACGACGTCGACCGGTTCGTTCAGCAGTGGCGTGCACAACGTCCCGCCCTCGACCGGTGACCCATCGCGCTGTTCGGCCAGGCCCACCGCGTCCACCTGCGACACCAGGCGCTCATCGGCAAGGGGTTCGACGCCTACGGCCTCAAGCCGGCCTCGTTCGACATGCCGGTGGCGCTGCGGCGGTCGGTGCGCCCTACCGACCGCCCGGAACCAAGCTCGCCGCCGAGTCCCCGCTCAGCCCGGCGGGCATCATTCTGCGCCTGGACCGCCTCGAACGGACCGGACTCATCGGTTAGAGCGTCCGCATTGGGCCGCGGCAGGGACCGCACCCCCGTTTCGACGGCGACTCGCCGTCCGGTGCGCCCGCACACCACGCCGAACCGCGGGTCGCCGGCACTTCCGGCCACGTCGGCCGTACGGCCCCGGAAGCGCTCGAACCGGACCTCCCGCCCCTCTCCGGCATGCTGCACGACCACCTCGCTCCGACGCGCTGGACCGCAGCTCGCGCGGCACCTCGGCCATGGAGGCCGACACCGGTGGCGACCGGTCGTGATCCAGCCTGCACGCCACCCATCCGGCATCCCTTCCTAGTCATCTTAGCTCTAAGATAATCAGGCGTTCCAGTCCCTGACAAGACATCGAGGGTGGTCAGATTTCCGGTCGGGGCGGCTCGTGGGTGGGGCAGGGGCTGTCGTTCGAATCGGCCCGACTGTGGCCGGCGGCGCTTCCTCGCCGGGCCGGTCCGAACCGCGGGTTCTAGCCGGGGAAGCTCTTCAGCGAGGTTTCGAGCTTCTTGAGCAGGTCGGCCAGCAGCTTCCGGTCGGTCGCGGACAGACCGGCGAGCAACTCGCCCTCTCGCTCGAAGTGCTCGGTGGCGACCTCGTTCAGCAGGTCCAGCCCGCCCGTGGTGAGTTTCACCGTGATGACGCGCCGATCCGATTCGTCGCGCTCCCGTCTGACGAGGCCCGCCCTGACCAGCTTGTCCACGGCCTGTGTGATGCCGCCGGTCGTCACCAAGTTGAGCTCGGCGAGGCGGCCGGCCGTGCAGCCATAGGGGTCGCCCTGTCTGCGCAGGGCGGCCAGCACGCCGAAAGCGGCCATGCTGAGGCCGTGCTTCTCGAAGACTCTGCCGATGTGCCCCTGGTACAGGTTGTAGCTGCGGTGGAGCCGTCCCAGCACTGCGAGCGGCGAGGAGTCGATGTCCGGGCGCTCGCGGCGCCATTGAGCGAGCATGAGGTCGACTGCGTCGCTCTTCATCCCATCCGTCACGATCCGGCTCCTCGCACTCTGCTCACGGCTACTGCTTCGACTTCCGGGACTTGGTTCTGCCCGTCGCCCGCAATCCAACACCACTCGACCGGATGGGTGACGTCGCCGATCGAACTCGCGACCGTAGCCGTGGATGAGCTTCCCGGGGCTCACCGATGCTCAGACGGCCGGGGCGCGCGGCAATGCCGCCACGGGAATCACGGTCCCAGCGACTAGTGATAGACGAAGCCGCCATTGACCACGAGTTCCTGACCGGTCAGGTAGGCCCCTTCGGGGCCCAGCAGGAACGCGACCAGACCGGTGACATCGGTGGGCACTTGGGCACGCTGGAGGGCGCGGCGTTCTGCGTACAGTTCATGGCGACGGTCCGGAACGTGGGAGGCGCCTTCGGTGAGCGTCAGCCCCGGCGAGACGGTGTTGACGGTGATCCCCAGACGTCCGAGGTCGCTGGCCATCGCCCGGGTCAGCGCCGCCACTCCGCCCTTGGAGGCGATGTAGTGCGCCAAGCGCTCGGAGCCGTTGTGGGACGCGTCCGAACCGAGATTCACAATGCGCCCGCCACCCAGCTCGATCATCGCGGGCACCAGGGCCCGCGTCACCAGCCAGGTCCCGCGCAGGTTGACCCCCAGTACGGCGTCCCAGGATTCGACCGGTATCTCGTGCACCAAGTGCCCGCCGACCCCGGCAGCCAGGGCCGCGTTGTTGACCAGCCCCGCCGGAGCATCCCCTGCCAGGAGTCGCCGCGCCCACGCCGCCACGGAGTGCTCGGAGGAGACGTCCAGATAGTCGAACCTCGCGTCGATGCCCTGCGCCCGCAGGGATCGCGCGACCTCCTCCCCCTCCTCGACGAGAATGTCGGCCAGGCGCACGGTGCCGCCTCGACTGCCGATGTCCTGGGCTATGGCCGCACCGAGTCCGCGCGCAGCACCGGTGACGACGAAGGTGAGACCCGTCAGCCCGCCCGGCAGGGTGTCGACGCGCGTCTCAGGCCGCTCGGCTCCAACGCCAGCCGCCGCCAGGTCGGTCAGCGGTGCCGACTCATCGCTCTTCACGTGGCCTCCTCTTGGCCTCGATCCTCAACCGAAAAATACCTTACAGCTAAGATGTACGATCTGGAGGGTTGCCGACAGTGACGGTTCACCGGGCGCATGGTGATAACCGGCGGATCATGTGCGACCCACCGGCCGTACCGGAAGTCACGTAGAGAGTCCGCCGCCGCGCCCATACCGGTCCGGCGTGCCTCGCCCTGCGTCCCTGCCCCCGGTCGGGGCGAGGCGCGGGCGGGTGCTTCGGCAACCCCGGTGACCGGGCGGTGTTCCGCTCCGGCTCCCACAGACCGGCAGACAGCGGGCCGTCACCACCCGACCGGGCAACAGGCCGCGACCGTCGGCGGAAACAGCGCGGAACGCCTTGCCGCCCGGCCGCGGGAACCCGAGACCACGAAGGGCCCACGGGTCC
>NZ_JBSGUP010000007.1:0-39136 GCF_053607985.1 Streptomyces sp. NPDC055078 | reverse complement strand
CGCGGTCCGGCTGCGGCCCGGGCCCGGGCCCCGGCGCCGTACGGGCGGGCCGCCTCCCGGCCGGGCGGGCGCGTCGCCTCCCGGCCGGGCGGTGGGCCGTGGCCGGCCGTACGGGCGCGTCGCCTCCCGGCCGTACGGGCGGGGCCGTACCCCGGCCGGGCGGGCGCGGTCCTCTGGCCTGTGACATCACAGACCCCGGGGCGGCCGTCTCCCGGCCACGCCCCGCGATCAGCTCGATGAGCAGCTCGGCAGCCCCTTGGTCTCACCGGCCCGGATCTTCTTCAGCGACTCGGTCGCATCGGCGATGGTGTTGACCTTCACCAGCGTCAGCCCGGCCGGAATGTCCGAGACCGCCGTCGCGCAGTTGTCGCTCGGCGTCAGGAAGTACTGCGCACCGGCCTTCCGCGCGCCCACGAGCTTCATCTCGATGCCACCGATCGGGCCGACCTTCCCGTCGTCGTCGATGGTGCCGGTGCCCGCCACGAACTTGCCGCCGGTCAGCGGATCCGGGGTGAGTTTGTCGACAATGCCCAGCGCGAACATCAGGCCGGCGCTCGGACCTCCGACATCCGCGAGATTGATGTCGATGGTGAACGGGAATGTGTGGTCCGTCCCCGGCAGGATGCCGACGATCGCCCGGTCGCCCGTGTCCGACTTCGTCGTGGTGACCGTGACGTCCTTGGTGGTGGTCGGCTCCTTGCGGGCCTTCTCGGCTGCCGCCGCCTCCTTCTGCGGGACGACCGTGAAGACCACGTCCTCGCCTGGCTTGTGCTTCCGGACCAGCTTGCCGACCTCGGTCGGCTCCTCCACCGGCGTACCGTCCACCGCGCGGATGACATCACCCGCACGCAGCCGGTTGAGGGCAGGGGAGCCCTTCTCGATACTGGCGACGACGACCTGCGACCGCACCGGGATCTTCAGCTGCTTCAGCGCGGCCACCTTCGCGCTCTCCTGCGACTGGGAGAACTCCTCGGCGTTCTCCTGAGTCGACTGCTCCTCCGTCTTGCCGTTCGGATAGAGCGTTTCGTGCGGCACCACCACGTTGTCATGGGCCAGCCAGCCGTAGACCGACTCGACCAGGTTCATCTTGTAGTCCGCACCGGTGACCCGCACGGTCGTCATATTGAGATGGCCGGTGGTGGGGTACGTCTTGCGACCGGAGATCCGCAGAACCGGTTCACCACGAGCGTCACCGAGCGTGTTGACGGTCGGTCCCGGCGACATCTCCGAATACGGCACTGGGATGAGCACCCCGGCGCAGAGCAGCGCGATGAAAATCAGGGTGGACGCGAGCATCGTCACGGTGCGGCGTGGCATGGAACGACAGTACGGGACGTAACCGTCAATGCCCCGTCCGGGCGGTCCGTACGGGGCTCCGGGCGCCCGGCAGGGCCCCCGGTGCCCGGATGGGTGGCGGCCGGGCGGGCGTCGGCGCTACTGCGGCGCCTTGGTCCCGGTGTCGGCCTTCTCCATGGCATCACGGAACCGCGCATAACCGGCCAGCTCGGCGATGTCGCCGGTCGTCCGGTTCCTGGAGGCCCAGCTTCCCCATATCGCAGCACCGACAACAGCGAACAGCGGAATCAACAACCAGGCGAGTGCTGCCATCGCGACCTCCCTACCCCATGTGCGAACGCAACCGAGTGATCAGCAGATTAACCATCTACCAGTCCAACGCTCGTGGCAGGGGGACGGTTACGCAAATCGGGGCGCTTGGGTGCGGTAGGGGTTTCAGCGCCCCGCGTCCCCCAACGAGAGCGCTACCCTCCCACCCGTCACCCGACCACCGCCCCTCAAGGATGGCGCTACGCGCCCACCCTCCCACCCGTCGCCCGACCACCACCCCTCAACGAGAGCGCTACGCGCCCACCCACTCCTCCGTCCCGTTCGAGAACTTCTGGTGCTTCCAGATCGGGACCTGGTGTTTGAGGTCGTCGATCAGCTTGCGGCAGGCATCGAACGCCTCCCCCCGATGGGCGCATGACACCGCCACCACGACCGCCAGATCTCCGACCCGCAGATCACCCACCCGGTGGACAGCGGCGAGCGCCCGCACCGGGAACTCCGCCACGACCTTCTCCGCCACCCGGCGTATCTCGGCCTCGGCCGCCGGATGGGAGGAGTAACCGAGGGCGTCCACATCCGCGCCGCCGTCGTGGTCGCGCACGGTGCCGACGAAGAGCGCGGTGCCACCCGCCGCGTCGTCGCCGACGGCCGCGAAGACCTCGTCGAGAGAGAGCGGGGTGTCGCGGATCGCGATGAGACGGACGGGATCCCGCGCCGTCCGCTCCCCGGGGTGGTCGTACCTGTTGGCCATGTACTCATCGTGCCCCATGCCACTGACAGCGCGGGTGCGCGGCCGACTCGGGGCACAGCCGACGCGGGTACGCGGCCGACGCGGGTATCCCGGCCGTCGCCGGGCCCGGCGCCCGTATCGAACCTCTTCGAACCCTTCGCCCGGCACCGGACGGCCCTGAACCTCCTGTGGACGCGGGCGGCTACAGACGCCTGCGGGCCTTGCGGGCGCGGCGCACCAGGGCCGCGGTACCGAGCAGGGCGACCGTCGCGCCGGCGGCACCCGCCGCGGTGGCGTCCTTGCGGCCGAGCCGACGGCCCGCGACCGTATGGCGGCCTTCCACCTCTTCGAGCAGCGCCGCGAGAACCTCCTCATTGGTCCACTGTGGGCGCCATCCCGCGTCGTGGAGGCTGCTCACGCTGACCACCCAGGGGTGCATCGTGTACGCCAGATCCCCGGCGGGAGACGGGGTGAGACCGATCCGGTGGAGCCGGGCGGCGGCGCCGAGGGCGACGGCCGATGGAAGTTCCATCCGCCGGATACCGCTCAGCTCCTCGACCTCCCCCTGTTCGAGCCAGCCGTCGCAGCCGACGGCCAGTTCGCCCTCCACCTTCTCCAGCGCGGCGTACTCCAGTGCGCTGACCAGGTCGTCGACATGGCAGAACTGCCAGGTCGGACGGGATCCGGCGACCACCAGCAGCCGTGGTGACTCGAAGTAGCGGGTGAGGGCGGTGTCAGTGCCGCCCACCAGGACGGCGGGCCTTACCACCGTCACATTGAGGCCCGGGTGGGCACGCGGGGCACGGCGGCCGAGACGTTCGATCTCCAGCAGATCGCCGACGCCGGTGGCCTCGGCGGTGGCGCGCAGCTCGGCGTCCTCGGAGAGCGGGATGTCGTTGTCGGGCAGTGCGCCGTAGACCATGGCGGAGGTGCACAGGACCACGCGGTGCACACCGGCGGCAGCCGCCGCGGTCAGCACGGTCTGAGTACCGCGTACGTTGTACGCGGTACGGGCGGCGGAGTCGGTCTCCAGATCGAGATCGAGCGCCAGATGCACGACCACGTCCGCGCCGCGCAGCTTCTCCGCGATCGCCGGGTCGCGTACATCGAGGATGTGCCAGTGCGCCTCGGCGACCTCACCCCGGCGCTCGTCGATCGCGATGACCTGCCTGACCTCGTCGGACGCGGCCAGTCGCCGGGCGAGCAGGTCTCCGATGCCCGTGGCGGCACCGGTGACCGCGACGACGGGGCCACGCCCCGCCGCCCCGCCGCCCGGGGTCGGGGTTGAGCGGTTTCGCGCTCCGCGAACCTGCGGATCTGGGGAACTCACCAGGTGTCTCCAGCGGTTGTATTCAGTAGGTAAGCGAATGACGCATACGTACCAGGTGGCGTCCATCCTGCCGCAGGCCACGAGTCGGCGGAGCACCGAGCCCGTTCGCGGGCGCGGATGTCTAGGCTGGGTGGTGTTGTCGGGCATTCGCCGTCGGCCTGGAGCCGGCGGCCCTACGAGCCGAGGAAACCCGTGAGTGACACCCCATTCGGATTCGGCCTTCCGCCGGAGGAGCCGGAGAACGGCGACGAGGGCAAGAAGAAGGATCCCGCCGGCGGTGGCGGCTCCTCTCCGACGAATCCCTTCGGATTCGCCGGCGACAGCGGCGCGGACAATCCTTTCGCCGCGATGTTCGGCTCTCTGAACCCCAATGACCTGGGCGCCGCCTTCCAGCAGCTCGGCCAGATGCTGAGTTTCGAGGGCGGCCCGGTGAACTGGGACATGGCGAAGCAGATCGCGCGCCAGACGGTCTCCCAGGGCACGGCGGACGGCACCAAGGACGAGAGCGTGGGCCCCGCCGACCGTACGGCGGTCGAAGAGGCCCTGCGGCTGGCCGACGTCTGGCTGGACGGAGCGACCTCGCTGCCGTCCGGCGCGAGCACCGCCGTCGCATGGAGCCGTGCGGAGTGGGTCGAGGCGACCCTGCCCGCGTGGCAGCAGCTCGTCGATCCGGTCGCCGAGCGCGTCGGCATGGCGATGGGCGATGTGCTGCCCGAGGAGATGCAGGCCATGGCGGGCCCGCTGATCGGCATGATGCGCTCCATGGGCGGCGCGATGTTCGGCCAGCAGATCGGGCAGGCCGTGGGAGTGCTGGCGGGCGAGGTGGTCGGCTCGACCGACATCGGTCTGCCGCTCGGCCCGGCGGGCAAGGCCGCGCTCCTCCCGTTGAACGTGGAGGTGCTCGGCAAGGACCTCGGAGTGCCGAAGGACGAGGTGCGGCTGTATCTGGCGCTGCGCGAGGCGGCCCATCAGCGGCTCTTCGCCCATGTGCCCTGGCTGCGCTCCCATCTGTTCGGTGCCGTCGAGGGGTATGCGCGCGGGATCAAGGTCGACACCTCCAAGCTGGAGGACGTGGTCGGCCAGTTCGACCCCACGCACCCCGAGCAGCTCCAGGAGGCTCTTCAGCAGGGCATGTTCCAGCCGGAGGACACCCCCCAGCAGAAGGCCGCGCTGGCCCGGCTGGAGACGGCGCTCGCGCTGGTCGAGGGATGGGTGGACGCGGTGGTGCACGAGGCCGCCTCGACCCGGCTGACATCGGCGGGCGCGCTGCGGGAGACCCTGCGCAGGCGCCGGGCCTCCGGGGGACCCGCCGAGCAGACCTTCGCGACGCTGATCGGCCTCCAGCTGCGTCCGCGCAGGCTGCGGGACGCCTCCCGGCTCTGGGCGTCGCTCACCGACGCGCGGGGCGTGGACGGCCGTGACGGCCTGTGGGAGCACCCGGACATGCTGCCGACCGCGACCGACCTGGACGACCCGGACGGGTTCGTCCACCGCGAGCAGCTCGACTTCTCCGAGCTGGACAAGATGCTCGGGGAGGCCGCGTCCAAGGGCCGCCCGGGCGATTCCGGATCCGGTGCGCCCGGTGGTTCCGGTGCCCCGGGGAGTTCCGGGGGCGGCGGCCCCGCCGGTTCCGCCGGTTCCGAGGGGGGCGGCGAGGACGAGGACGGCAAGGAGGGCCCCGGCCGGTGAGCCTGCACGACGACGCCGTACTGACGCTGAAGGGCTACGGCGGCCAGGACGGCCTGCGGCAGGTGTATCTGGACCATCTCGACGCGCATCCGGACGGAATGTGGAAGTCCTGTGAAGCCGGGCATGTCACGGCGAGTGCCTTGATCATCGCGCCGGAGCGCGGTCAGGTGCTGCTGACGCTGCACCGCAAGCTCGGGAAGTGGCTCCAGATGGGCGGCCACTGCGAGCGGGACGACTCGACCCTCGCCGGGGCCGCCCTGCGCGAGGCCCGGGAGGAGTCCGGAATCGCGGGCCTGACCCTGCTGCCCCGGGGACAGGGCGCTCCGGTGCGCCTCGATCGCCATCCGATCCCGGCGCCGTGTCACTGGCATCTGGATGTGCAGTACGCGGCGCTGGCACCGGCGGGGGCGGTCGCGGAGATCAGCGACGAGTCTCTGGATCTGCGCTGGTTTCCCTACGACGAGGTACCGGCCGTCGCCGACGAGTCGGTGGTCCGCCTGCTGGAGCGGACGCGCTCCGTGCTCCGGTGACACCGCTGTGCGAGGGGCGGCTCATCTGCTCGGAGCGCGAGTGCTCCGGCAGCGAGCCGCCCCTCAGCGGGAGAACGGCCCCTTGCGGGGTTGTGGGCTCCGGTCAGTTCCAGAGGTTGTTCAGTTCCAGGCGTTGTTCTGGTTCTGACCGCTGTTGCCGAACTGGGCGCGCAGGCCCTCGCCGATCTGCGCGTTCTGCGGTGGCATGACCTCGCTCGGCTGCACCAGCGCGAAGCCCTGGCCCAGGAAGCTCAGCTCCCAGCCCTCGCCGGTGTTGCCGCGCCTTCGCAGCACATTCGACGAATGGGTCTGAGCCTGCATCTGCACCCGCAGCGGGGTCGACCAGGCCACGATCGCGTCGGCGTCGACATTGACGTACTTGTCGGCGGTGACCTGCATCATCAGCGGCTGACCGGAGGTCATCAGCGCGACCTTGCCCCGGCCGGAGATATTGAGCTGGTACTTCCCGGAGCCGGAGATCCCGTACTGGCTGTCCACCGCGATGACCTCGGTGTGCAGCGCGGAGTCCAGCGCGAGAACGTAGGCGCTGTCGACCGTCATGCCCTCCTGGTCGACATCCACGACATGGACGTACTGCGCGAGGTTGGCGAAGTAGACCGTGCCCTGACCGGAACAGCGCATCAGCTCCAGACCCTCGCCGGTCCTGGCGCGCGACCGGCGACGGTTGTTCGACTCGTACTCACCGTCGAAGTCGACCAGCCCCTGATAGGCGACCATCGCGCCCTTGCGGGCCAGCACATCGTCATGGCCCGTGAGGGCGACGCGCAGGAGCTGCGGATTCTGGAGGGCGTAGCGCTCCTGGGTCTGCTGCTCCCCGTGGTTGAAAAGTGGGCTCTGCATGGTTGTTCTCGCTCCCCCTCAGCCCCGGACCCGGAGGCGGTCGGTGCTGTCCTCACTCGGCTGTACGACGACGATGCCCTGACCAGAGAACGCCATCTGGTACGCCTCGCCGCTCCCCCGTCCGATGAGGGCGGATGCCTTGAAGCTGCGCTTGCCCTTCACCTTGAGGTTCGGCGACCAGGCGACCAGGGCGTCCGGGTCGACATAGGTCTCGTCGTCGCCACGGCCGCAGTCGACGACGATCGGGGTGCCGCGCGAGGTCAGGGCGACCCAGCCGGTGCCCGCGATCTCCACATTCCACAGGCCCTGGCCGGCGAACTTGGCCAGGCCCTTGACCTTCTCGACACCCCACTGGAGGTGGGCGTCGAAGGCGAGAACATTGGTGCCGTTGACCGAGATCGAGTCGTTGTTGAGGTTGAGAACGACCACGTCGGCGCCGTAGTCGGCGAGGTAGAGCAGTCCGTCGCCGGAGCACTTCATGACGGGCGAGCCCTCGCCGGTCATCCACTGGGCCGCGGCCTGGCGGGCGGCGGGCGGATTCGGCTCGTACTGGATGAAGCCCTCGTAGGACACGATCGAGCCGGTGCGGGCGAACAGATCCTGCCCGGTGGCCATGGCGACCTTGAGCATGGTGCGCCCGTGGTTCTCCATCCGGGCCACGACGGGGGTCGGGACGAAGCCCGCGAGTTGCTGATTCATTTCTTCGGGCTCCCTCAGACCTCGTAGGGCTGGACGACGATGAAGTTTCCGGGGGCGCCCCGGAACTGGAGATTGACCGTCTCCCCGCTGTGCCCCGGATACGCGTTGCGGCGCAGCCGGACCTGACTGGAGAGGATCACCTGGGACGCGGACGACCAGGCGACGACGGAGTTGGCGTCGGCGAAGGTGGTCGGTGTGACCGGCAGGACGACGGGAACGCCCTGGGTCTTGACGACGACGGTGCCGGTGCCGGTGAACTGCATGGTGAACAGCGCGCCGCCGGGGATGCCATGCCCCTCGATACGGCGGACCTCGCACTGAAGCGTCTCGTCGAACGCGAGAACGTTCTCGGCCGAGACGCAGATGCCGTCACCCTGCAGCTCGATGGGGTGCAGATGCGCGGCATCCTCGGCCAGGAAGACCTGGCCGCGGCCCGTACACCGCATGAGCTGCATCTCCTGGCCGGTGGCATTGCCGATCTTGCGGCCGACGAAGCCCGCGCCCTTATGGCTGAAATCGACCTTGCCCTGGTACATCACCATGCTGCCCTGCCGGGCGAGGATGGCCGAACCTCCCATGGCCAGCTCGACCCGCATCAACTGCTGGTTCTGCGGGGTCCAGCGCTGGCCGGTCGGCGTCTCACGGTAGATCTGCAACGCTGCTTGGAGCCCCGGCCCGGCGGCGGGCATTGCCTGAGGGACACCCTGAGGGACGCCCTGCGGCGCTCCCGGCGGCTGCCCGTACGGGGACGGCGCCTGCTGACCGTACGGCACGGGCGCACCCGGGGGCGGCGCCTGGCCCGGGAACTGACCGGGCGCCTGGCCCGGTACCTGGCCGAACTGCGGCTGCTGGGGCGGCTGCCCGTACGGGGCCGGCGCGGGCGGCGGCACCGCACCGACCGGCGGGGCTGCCGGGGCCGCCATATGCATCTGCGGACTGTGCGGCGCGGGGGGCGGTGCCGGTGCCTGCGCGGCCGGTGCGACAGGCGCTCCGAACGCGGGTGCGGGCTGCGGCGCCTGAGGCATCTGAGGGGCCTGGGGCGCCTGCGGGGCACTGGGAGGTGCTCCGAACGCCGGAGGCGCGGCGGCCTGGGCGGGAGGCACAACCGCCTGTGGCTGCTCCTCGGCGACCTCACCGCCGAAGTTCTTCAGCAGCGCGTCCAGCCCGCCGTCGAAGCCCTGGCCGATGGCGGCGAAGCGCCATACGTCCTTGAGATAGAAGTCACCCAGCATCACCGCGCGCTCGGTCGTGAACTCCGAGCCGCTGAACGGGTAGCGGACGACCTCCTCGCCGCCGGCGACAATGCGGATGTACCCGGGGCCGATCTGCGACATCTGTCCCGCGCCGTCGAGCGTGGCGGTGAACGAGAGCTTGTGGATGGACGCCGGAATGCGGTCGAGGGTGACCCGGAAGGACTCCGTGTCACCGGACTGCGCTCCGAGGAGCTGAATGGACTCCTCGGGCGACTTCGGCTGGTTGAAGAAGATGAAATACCGGTCGTCGGAAAGCTGCTCATTGACATCGAGCCCGAAGCAGCTGATGTCGAAGGTCAGCCCCGGAGCCGCGATCTGCACACCTACGTACAGATCCGTGCCCGGCGTGAGATCACTGATCTTGGCCTTGTGGCCGCGCTGGAATTCCCTGGCCATGCGTAACGACCGTCCCCCATCCCTCAAATATGACTGCGTCGCGACAGGCTAACGGCTCAGGGCGACATTGAGCCAAGCCTGAACACCCGCCGGGACACATTCGATACACAACGATCAACGGCGGACCTCGCCCGATGGTGCCCGCCGGCGCTCACTCCCCGCCCTCGGCGGGCAGAAACGGAAGCCGGTCGGCGGCGACGACGCCCTCCAGATACCCCCGGGCCCGCTCGGTGCGGGGATACGCCTCCAACAGCTCCCAGAAGCGCGATCCATGGCCGGGCACCAGGAGATGCGCCAGCTCATGGACGAGAACGTAGTCGACGACGTACTCGGGCATGCCCTGGAGCCGGTGGGAGAGCCGGATGCTGCCCTCCGCAGGGGTGCAGGAGCCCCAGCGGGTGTTCTGATTTGTCACCCATCTCACAGATGTCGGCCTTGCCCGGCCGTCGAAATACTGTGCGGACAAACGCTCGGCGCGCTCCGCCAGTTCGCTGTCGCCCAGAATCCGCTTGCTCTCCTGGGCGGCGAGCTTGTCCAGCATCACGGTGACCCAACGCTGCTCCTCGGCCTCCGACATCCGGGCCGGGATCAGGACGATCGTCCGGTCGCCCTCCCGGTACGCGGAGACCGTCCGGCTGCGGCGCGCGCTCCTGCGGACCTCGACAGCGCTCGTGGCCGATCCGCGGGACGGGCGGCGCGGGGACTCCTCGACGCGAGGGGCGGGATCGGCGGACACACTTCGACGTTACCCGCTGACGCCGACGGAAGTCCCGCCTCCGGAGCCGATCAAGCATGATCCGCTCCATGGCTCCACCATTTGAACGACTAATACCCCGGGCCTGTGGACAACTTTTCACACGCTTCGGCGTGACCGGGCATTCTGACAACGGTTCGGTGAAGAAACCCGGCAGGAGACCGGCCGGGTGAACGGGCCGCGTTCCGTTGTACGGACAGCGGCCTTCTGTACACGTTCACAATGGGGGTACGGATATGCATCCGATGGTGAAACCCGCCCTGAGGCGGGCCTGGCGGGAGCGGCAGACCGTGCAGTTCGGGGTCGCGCCCGCGCATGCGGTGACCGTCGGCCCGGTGGACACGGCGACCGGCGCCCTGCTCGAACTGCTCGACGGCACCCGCGGGCTGCCACTGCTGCGGGAGGAGGCACGGGCGATGGGCTTCCCGGACGGGCACGCGGACGCCCTGGTGACCCGGCTCACAGCGGCGGGGCTGCTCGACGATCCGACGGGAGGCGGCCCGGAGGCCGACGCGTTACGGAAGCGGTCCGGCGCTCTCGACCGGCTGCGCCCCGATCTGGCGTCCCTCTCCGTGGTCCATCCCGAACCGGCGGGCGGGATACGCCGGATGGCGGCCCGGCGCGCGGTCCGCGTCCAGGTCCGGGGCGCGGGCAGGGTCGGTGCCGCCGTGGCGGGACTGCTGTCGGCGGCCGGGGTGGGGCGTGTCGAGGTACTGGACGGCGGCTGCGCCGAGCCATGGGACGTCTCGCCCGCAGGGCTGCCGGCCGAGGCGGTCGGCGACCGGCGCGACTCGGCGGCCCGTCAGCTGGTGCGCAGGTCCGCTCCGATCCCGCCGCCCCGGTCGGCCTGCTCCGCGGCGGGCGGCGGCGAGCCCGGTCTGTCACTGGTCGTCGTCTGCCCGCGCGACGGACTGGCGGCATACGCCCCCGACCCGGCCGGGGCCGGCGACTGGGTCGCCACCGGCACTCCCCATCTCTTCGCGGGTGTTGTGGAGGCGACAGGAGTGGTGGGACCGCTGGTGCTGCCCGGTGGCTCGGCCTGTGCCGGATGTCTGGAGCTGGGCCGGGCCGACCGGGACCCGGGATGGTCGAGACTGCCTGCCCAGTGGCGCTCCGGGGGACGGCGCGGCGCGGTGCCCTCGTGTGACATCGCTCTCGCCACCGCGGTGGCGGGGACGGCCGCGGCTCATGCGCTGTCCTTCCTCGACGGGGAGTTGCCGACGAGCACGGGAGCGCGCTGGGAGACCTCGCTGCCGCTGCTCGACTGGCGATCGGAGAGGATCGCGCCACATCCCGACTGCTCCTGCGGCGCCTCGGGGGAAAGTAGGGGGCAGGACACCTCGGGCTTCGGGCCGACGCACGAGACAATGGCCGGGTAACCGCTGTCAACGGAGCAAGGGCCGTCAGGCACACGCGGCACGGCTGTCTGGGAACTGGAGGGGCGTATGTCTGATCTTCCCCGGAAGGCGGTCACCCGGACCGCCAAGCTGGCCGCACTGCCACTGGGGTTCGCCGGCCGTGCCACCTGGGGGCTGGGGAAGCGGATCGGCGGCAAGTCCGCCGAGATCGTCGCCCGCGAGCTGCAACAGCGCACGGCGGAGCAGCTCTTCAAGGTGCTCGGCGAGCTCAAAGGGGGTGCGATGAAGTTCGGGCAGGCCATGTCCGTCTTCGAGTCGGCGCTCCCCGAGGACATCGCGGGCCCCTACCGCGCCGCTCTCACCAAGCTCCAGGACGCCGCGCCTCCGATGCCGACCCGCACGGTCCACGCGGTGCTGACGGAGCGGCTGGGCGAGGAGTGGCGCGAGCTGTTTCTGAGCTTCGAGGACAAGCCGTCGGCCGCCGCCTCCATCGGCCAGGTGCACCGCGCGGTGTGGCGCGACGGCCGCGAGGTCGCGGTGAAGGTGCAGTATCCGGGGGCGGGGGAAGCCCTCCTCTCCGATCTGACCCAGCTCAGCCGGTTCGCCAGGCTGCTCGGGCCGCTGATCCCGGGGATGGACATCAAACCGCTGATCACCGAACTCCGCGACCGCGTGTCGGAGGAACTGGACTACGGCCTGGAGGCGGATGCCCAGCGGGCGCACGCGGCGGAGTTCGCGGGTGATCCCGACGTGATAGTGCCGGATGTGGTGCACCAGTCCGATCAGGTGCTGGTGACCGAGTGGATCGACGGAGTTCCGCTGGCCGAGGTGATCGCCGACGGTACGGAGGAGCAGCGGAACCGGGCGGGACAGCTGCTGGCGCGCTTTCTCTTCTCCGGACCGGCGCGTACGGGACTGCTCCACGCGGACCCGCACCCGGGGAATTTCCGGCTGCTGCCTCAGGAGGACGGCGAGGACTGGCGCCTCGGGGTGCTGGACTTCGGCACGGTGGACAGGCTGCCCGGCGGCCTGCCCGGGACCATCGGCGACTGTCTGCGGATGACGCTGGAGGGCGAGGCCGACGAGGTGTACGGGCTGCTGTGTGCGGAGGGCTTCGTCAAGGAGGAGATAGACCTCGATCCGGAGGCGGTGCTGGAGTATCTGCTGCCCATCATCGAGCCGGCCGATGTCGAGGAGTTCACCTTCACCCGGAGCTGGATGCGGGCCCAGGCGGCCCGGATCGCCGACCTCCGCTCCCCCGCTCATCAGTTGGGCAAGCAGCTCAATCTGCCCCCCTCGTATCTGCTGATACACCGGGTGACGCTGAGCACCATCGGGGTGCTGTGCCAGCTCAATGCGACGGTGCGGCTGCGGGACGAGCTGGAGTCATGGCTCCCGGGCTTTGCGCCCGAGTACTGGATAGATGAGCACGAAGAGAGCGAATCGGACAACGAAGGCGCGGTGAAGGGCTCCGACGACACCGACGGCATGGCTGTGGGCGCGCAGGTCTGAGTCCCGGGGCCCACCCCTGGGTGTCGGCGGGTCGGGAGCGCGGGCGGGAGGGCCGGCGGGGTTCACCACCAGGACGAGTCGAGCCTGCCCTCGATCGCTCTGATGTTGGCGCGGGAACAGTCGTCACAGAAGTAGTGACGGGTGCCGTTCTCCACGGAACAGGTCCAGGTGGGCGGTGTTCCCTCCGCGGTCCTGCCGCAGCGGGAACACACCTTGCTCTCAGCACCCGGCGGGGGCGGGTGGGGAGTCTGCTGCTGATCCACCCGGTGACGATAACCCCGCGACGGACCGGCGGCGGTGACAACGCACTGCGGGGACCGGTCCGTTCGGACCGGTCCCCGCGGGTTCGGTTGTTCAGAGATGGTCGGTGTCAGTTCATGACAGCCATGGCGAGCGCGCGGCGGGCGCGCATCGAGACGCGCTCGGCGCGGCGCTGCATCCGCCGGGCGGCGACCAGGCGTACGGCCCGGCGTTCCGCTTCGGCTTCGCGCAGCCGGTCGTGCATATGCGCACGGGCCAGCGCTTCTGGGATGAGTTGCATTTCACGGGTCCTGTTCTGACGCGAGGCGTTCGCGCCAATGGTGGTGACATCCGGGGTGGCGGAGCCGGAGGGCTCGCTCGTGGAAGAGGGCATGGGGGCCTGCTTCTGGGGATCGTGCGTCAGGGGGCGGTCGATGGTCCCGATGGTTTTCATGCCGAGACCGGGTTCTTGCGCGGGCGACCACGGGGCCGCTTCCGGGCGACGACGACACCCTGGACGAAGAGCTCTCCGCCCCAGACACCCCACGGCTCACGCCGCTCCTTGGCGCCCGCGAGGCAGGCTTCCACCAGCGGGCAGGTGCGGCAGAGTGCTTTGGCGTACTCGACGTCGGCCGGCGACTCGGCGAAGAAGACCTCCGGGTCGTAGGAACGGCAGGGGACGGGTACGCCGAGGTTCTCGATGGCGTCGTCGAGCGCGGTGAGCGCCGTGAGCGGGGTCAAGGTGGAGTCCTCCGTGGGAGCGGGCGGGGGGAACGTCTGGGAATGCGGTACGGACGGGGCGTGCGCTTCGAGTTGCACGGTGGTGTCTTCCTCGTCTTGTCGGTCCGGCCGGTTGGCCGGTTGGCGGTCCCCCGATGGCATCGGGGGGCTGGTACCGGGTGCTGCTGTCCCGAGGCCCCTTCGCTCTGGTCCCCTGGTCCGGGGAAAACAAAAGGGCCGCGGATCCCGAGTGGGGTTCCGCGGCCCTGAAGGCGCCGGCCTGATTGCCTCAGGCTGGATCGCTCCAGGGTCCGAGCCCACGGAAGGCCCACTTCGAGTGGTGCTGTGTCTGCTTCTGGGTGACGGCGCCGGCTGCCGCAAAGGCATAGGCCCTCGCCTGTGCCGCTGCTACTCCTGCTTCCAGCGCCTCGGTCGGTCGCTCGGTCCGCTCCAGGACGGGGAGTCCGCCCATAGGGAACAGAGGCGCCTCGGCCAGGAAGGTGGACAGACCGGTGCCATTGAGCGACGCGGAGAAGCCGAGCGAGCAGGTGGAGACGCCGACCAGGCAATCGGTCATTTTCACGGCGCTGGCTGAGCTGGTGTTGATGCTGATCACTGGACTCGCCTCCTCTCGGCGTCTCGGGACCGGCCGGGGCCGGTCACTTCTATTCGGATAAGTACAACACGGCAACCGGGCTTCAGAGAAGCCGCTGTTCCGTGGTTAAGAACCTATGGGGCTTGTCGGGGCAGGCGCAAACTATTTTTCCGACGATTTTGCATCAGTCGGCGTCCTCGGTCTCCTCAACCTCTTGACCTGCACAGATGGTCAGAACATCGGCACCGAATCGCTCAAGTTTGCGTCCGCCGACGCCGGAGATAGCCGACAGCTCACCCTCGTCGCCCGGTACCGCCTCGGCGATCGCCATCAGGGTCTTGTCGGTGAACACGCAGTAGGCCGGCTGGCCCAGTTGCTTCGCCTGATCGGAGCGCCACTCGCGAAGGCGCTCGTACAGGGCCTCGTCCATGTCGGAGGGGCAGTCCTCGCAGCGCATCAGTTTCATCTCGCCGGCGTCCGTCAGCGTCTTGCCGCACACCCGGCACAGCACCGGACCGCGCCGCTTGCGGCGGCCACCGCGGTCGGTGCCGCCAGCGCCTCCCGCGCTACCCGCGCCGGGGGCGACGGAGCCCGGGCGCAGCCCGTTCAGAAAGCGGGTCGGGCGGCGCGAGGCCCGGCCGCCGGGAGAGCGGGACAGCGCCCAGGACAGCGACAGATGGAGCCGGGCGCGGGTGACACCCACATAGAGCAGCCGCCGCTCCTCCTCGACCTGCTCATCGGTCTTGGCGTAGGTGATCGGCATCATGCCCTCGGTGAGGCCGACCACAAAGACGGCGTCCCACTCCAGGCCCTTCGACGAGTGCAGCGAGGCGAGGGTGACACCCTGAACGGTGGGCGCGTGCTGCGCCGCGGCCCGCTCGTCCAGCTCGGCCACCAGATCGGCCAGGGTCGCCCCCGACCTGGCCCGCGCGAAGTCCTCGGCGAGCCGCACCAGCGCGGCCAGGGACTCCCAGCGGTCGCGCACCGCGCCCGATCCGGCGGGCGGCTCCGAGGTCCAGCCCTTGGTGGAGAGCACCGCACGGACCTGCGACGGCAGATCCTCCGCGTCGTCCAGGAGGGAGTCGTTGCCCCCGGCGCGGGCCGCGCCGCGCAGCGCCACACCGGCCTCCCGCACCTCCTGGCGCTCGAAGAACCGCTCCGCGCCGCGCAGCTGGTAGGGGACCCCGGCGTCGGCGAGTGCCTGCTCATAGACCTCCGACTGGGCGTTGACCCGGTAGAGCACCGCGATCTCACCGGCGGGGACGCCCGCGGCGATCAGATCCCGGATACGGCGGGCGGTGCCCTCCGCCTCGGCCGGTTCGTCCGCGTACTCCACATAGGCGGGATCGGGGCCGGGGTCGCGCTGCGAGATCAGTTCGAGCCGGTGCTCGGCGGCCCGGCCGCGGGCCTGGCCCAGCAGCCCATTGGCGAGATGGACGACCTGGGGTGTCGAGCGGTAGTCGCGGACCAGCTTGACCAGGGTCGCGGAGGGGTGGCGGGTGCGGAAGTTCAGCAGATGGTCGGGGGTCGCCCCGGTGAAGGAGTAGATCGTCTGGCTGGCGTCGCCGACGACACAGAGGCTGTCCCGGTCGCCGAGCCACAGATCGAGCAGCCGCTGCTGGAGCGGGCTGACGTCCTGGTACTCGTCGACCACGAAGTGCTGGTACTGGCGGCGGATCTGGTCGGCGATGTCCTGGCGGTCCTGGAGGATGCCGACCGTGAGCAGCAGGACGTCCTCGAAGTCAATCACCGCGCGATCGCGCTTGAGCTGTTCGTACATCGCATAGATCTGGCTGATCTCAGCCGGGTCGCGAGGAGCGTCCCGCAGGGACTTGGCGACCACGGCCGGATAGTCGGCGGGCACGGTCTGGGTGACCTTCGCCCACTCGATCTCGCTGGTGACATCGCGCAACTCATTGCGGTCGAGCCGGATACGGCAGCGGGCCGCGGACTCCGCGACGAGCTGGATCTTGCGCTCCAGCAGCCGGGGCACATCCCCGCCGACGACCTTCGGCCAAAAGTACTGGAGCTGACGCAGGGCGGCGGAGTGGAATGTGCGCGCCTGGACACCGCCCGCGCCGAGCTGCCGCAGCCGTCCGCGCATCTCGCCCGCGGCCCGGTTGGTGAAGGTGACGGCCAGCACACCGGCGGGCGGGAGTATGCCAGCCCGCACCCCGTACGCGATGCGATGGGTGATCGCGCGCGTCTTGCCCGTGCCGGCTCCCGCCAGCACGCATACCGGGCCGTGCAGAGCGGTCGCCACCTCGCGCTGCTCGGGGTCGAGCCCATCGAGCACCGCGTCGGCCGACTCGGGGACCTGTGGGAAAAGGGAGGAGTGCGTTGCTGCTGTCACACCGCCATGCTGCCAGGTCCCTGGAGGCGGGTGCGGCCGTTGTCCACAGCGCGGCACAGGCGGTCGTACTAATACATGAGCGGATGCGCTCGTACCTCTACGGGAAGCGGTCGTACGTCTGCGGGGCCTTGCGGGGCCTCGGCTGGCCTCCTCGGACCTTTGCGGGGCCTCCGCGAGCCTCTGCGGGCCTCCGCGGGAAGAGGGCCGTACGGGAATGGGGGCCGGGCCGCGTACGTTCTAGGCGATGCGCACGCGCACCGCGTGAGCGCGGAGTGACACCCAGCGAGATGTGGCCGGCGAGGCCGGCGGACGAGCGGACCGGCGGGCACGCCGGCATCAGCAACCCAGAGGAGCGCACAGACGATGTCGGGCACTGTGACGATGTACAGCACCACATGGTGCGGCTACTGCCGTCGGCTGAAGAGCCAGATGGACCGCGAGGGCATCGCGTACACCGAGATCAATATCGAGCAGGACCCCGAGTCCGCCGCCTTCGTCGAGAAGGCCAACGGAGGCAACCAGACAGTGCCGACCGTGCTTTTCCCGGACGGTTCGACGCTGACGAACCCGTCGCTTGCCCAGGTCAAGCAGAAGGTCGGCGTCTGAGCGGCCGCACAGGCCGACGCGCCGCTGAGATCCGCGACCCGGCCGCTGAGATGCCCGGCCAGGCCACTGAGATGCTGGGCCAGAGGGCCGGCATGCCCAGGAGGGCAGCCGGTCAGCGGTGGGTGCCGGGCCGGGGCAGGGGCTTGCCATACCACAGCTCGATGAGCCGGGCCGCGATCGAGATGCCGAAGGGAGGCAGCACCTCCCCGGAGTCGAACGCGGCCCGCAGGTCGTCCCGGGAGAACCAGCGGGCCTCGTGGAGTTCCTCGCCGTCCACGGTGATCTCGGACGAGACGGCACGGGCCATGAAGCCGAGCATCAGGCTGGACGGGAAGGGCCAGGGCTGGCTGGCGATGTACTCGACATCGCCGACGGTCACACCCGCCTCCTCCCGGACCTCGCGGCGCACCGACTGCTCGATGGACTCGCCCGGCTCCACGAAGCCCGCGAGCGTCGAGAAGCGGCCCTCGGGCCAGTGCAGCTGACGGCCGAGCAGCGCCCGGTCGTCCTCGTCGGTGACCAGCATGATCACGGCCGGGTCGGTACGGGGGTAGTGCTCGGCGCCGCACGCCTGGCAGCGGCGGACATGGCCCGCTGCCGCGATCACCGTGCGCTCGCCGCAGCGCGAGCAGAAACGGTGCAGCCGCTGCCAGTTCTCCAGGGCGACGGCATGGACCAGCAGGGCCGCGTCGCGCGGTGCGAGCAGCAGCCCCGCCTCGCGCAGCCCGGCCGGCCGGGCTGACTGGTCCATCCGGCCGGGCAGCGAGTCCTTCTGGAGCGCGAAGTACCGCACGCCGTCGTCGTCGGTGCCCAGGAAGTAGCGGTGGGTCTCGGTGACGGGGGCTTCAAAGGCCGGGGTCATCACCAGTTCGGTACGGCCGTCGGGGGTGTCGTCGACCAGCGCCTGACCGCCGGAGACGACGAAGACCCGGGTCGACGGATGGCTCCACGCCGCCGCGAGCCACGCCTCGTCGAGACGGTGGTGGGCCCCTCGGTCGATCCCGCTCGGAGCGGTGAGGCTGACGGGCGGTGCGGTGAGGCCCGTGTCGCGGTCCGCGGTTGTATGGCCGTTGGTGCTCACGTGCTTCCTGCTCCCCCGGGTGGGTCGGGTTTCGGTTCGGCGCATCAGCTGAGGGCGGTGGCCAGGTCGTCCCACAGATAGGCGGCGGCCTCCCCGCCCTTGAGCAGCAGGTCCACCTCTGCCTTCTCATTGGGTGCGTGCCAGCCGTCGGACGGTACGGAGACCCCGAGGAAGAGCACGGGGGCGCCCAGCACCTCCTGGAGGTCCGCCGCCGGTCCCGAGCCCCCTTCCCGGGTGAAGAGGATCCGCTGCCCGTCGAAGGCGCGGCTCATGGCGCGTACGACGGCCCCGAGGGCGGGATGGTCCAGCGGGGTCAGACAGGGGCGCGTGGACGCGCCGAAGGTGAGGTCGCAGCGGATGCCCGCGGGGACTCGGGCCGTGACCCACTGGTTCACCGCGACCTCGATCGCGTCCGCGTCCTGGCCCGCCACCAGGCGGAACGTGAGCTTCACCACGGCCGACGACGGGATGATCGTCTTGCCGCCGGGGCCCTGGTAGCCGCCGCCGATACCGTTCACCTCGGCGGTCGGGCGGGCCCAGACCCGTTCCAGGGTGGAGTATCCGGCCTCCCCTAGGGTGGCGTGGGACCGGGCGTCGGCGAGCCAGGCGGCCTCGTCGAAGGGCAGTTCGGCGAAGAGCGCGCGCTCGGCGTCCGAGAGCGGGACGACTCCGTCGTAGAAGCCGGGGATCGCGACGCGTTCGTCGGCGTCGTGGAGCGCGGCGACGAGCCGGGCGGCGACGGTGGCCGGGTTCGGCACCGCCCCGCCGAAGGACCCGGAGTGAATGTCCCGGTCGGGGCCGTACAGCTCGATCTGACAGTCCGCGAGGCCCCGCATCCCGGTGCAGACGGTGGGGGTGGACTCGGACCACATACCGGTGTCGGAGACCAGCACGGCATCGGCGGCGAGCCGGTCGGCGCGGGCCTGGACGAGGGATCGGAAGTTCGGCGAACCGGACTCCTCCTCGCCCTCGATCAGCAGCTTCAGACGGACGGCGGGGGCGGTGCGCCCGGTGGCCGCGAGATGAGCCCGGACACCCAGGGTGTGGAAGAGAACCTGCCCCTTGTCGTCCGCCGCGCCACGGGCGTGGAGCCTGCCGTCCGTGAACTCCGGCTCGAAGGGGTCGGTGTCCCAGCCGTCCGCACGAGCGGCCGGCTGGACGTCGTGATGCCCATAGACGAGGACGGTCGGCGCGTCCGGGTCACCGGACGGCCAGTCGGCGAAGACCGCCGGAGCGCCGGGGGTGGGCCAGACCTCGGCGACCGGGAATCCGGTCTCCCGCAGTTTGGCCGCGAGCCAGTCGGCGCTGCGCCGTACGTCCTTCCCGTGCTCCGGCTGGGCCGAGACGGATGGGATACGCAGCCATTCCGCGAGATCGTCGAGGAAGGCCGCGCGGTGCCGCTCGATGTACTGGCGGACAGCGCTGTCCGGGGTGTCGCTCATGCCTGTGAGCCTAACGGGCGACGTCCGCCCCCTCGTGCGCCGTCTCGCCTTGCAGGATGCGCTCCAGGGCCGCCCGGCCGGGCAGGCTCTGCGGGCGGACGACCTCCCCGCTGCGGATGAAGACGAACGCGGCGTCGACCGCCTCCGGCGGCAGCCCGTGCTGCTCCGCCCAGGCGAGCCGGTAGATCGCGAGCTGGAGGGGGTCGGCGGTTACGGTGCGGCCGGTCTTCCAGTCGACGATCTCGTAGCGGTGCGGCGGGCGGTGCGGCGGGCCGTCCGCCGTCCCGGCGGCTGCCGTGCGGTAGACGGCGTCGATACGGCCCCGGATGACCCGGCCCGCGAGCGTGATCTGGAAGGGGGACTCCACCCGATACGGCGTGCGGCGGGCGTACGGGGTGCGTTCGAACGCCTCCTTAAGAGCCAGGAGGTCGCGCTCGTCCTCGATCTCCGCGTCCGCTGCGCCATTCGTGCCATCCGCGCCGTCCGCGCCCATGTCGCCGCCGGGGAGTTCGTCCGGGCCGAGCAGGGGCAGCGGCAGTTCCTCGAACCGGGCCTCCACCCAGGCGTGGAAGCGGGTGCCCCGGCGGGCCGCGGGCTGCGGCTGCCGGGGCATGGGGCGGGCCAGATCCTGGGCGAAGCCGTCGGGGTCGGCGGCGAGGCGCATCAGCTGGGAGGCCGTGAGGGAGGCGGGGAGCAGCACATCGCGGGTGGTGGCACGGGCGCGGTGCAGTTCACCGGCGAGGGCGGTGAGGTCACGGTCCCAGGAGGCGATGGTGCGGATCTCCTCCGGGGTCAGGAGGTCGTCCGAGGGATCGGGGCTCGCCCCGCTGTCCCCTCCGCTGTCCCCTCCGCCGTCCTCTTCGGTGTCCCCTTCGCCGTCCTCCTGGCCGTCCCCTTCGCCCGGTGGCGGGCCGGCCTGGTGCGGTACGGCCGGCTCCCGGCCCGAGCCGTGGAGCCCGTGCCCGTACGGCCGCGGGCCTTGCCGCGGGCCCTGGTGCTCCGGACCGTACGGCTCAGGGTGCTCCGGGTCGTACGGCTCAGGGCGTTCCGGGCGTTCCGGGTCGTACGGCTCGGCGGAAGCGCCGTACGGCGCGAAGGGCTCGTCGGAGTCATAGGCCGAGTCAGAGGCGGAGTCATAGGGCCCATAGGGCTCCGCGCCGGACGGCTCATACGGCTCGGGGGGCTCCTCGGGCCCGTCCGGGAAGAGGTCGAGGGGGGACGGCCCGGGGGCGGACGGCTCCTCGGTGAGCGGCCCCGGGGCGGAGCGCAGATAGGCCAGGACCGTGTCCCTCGCGGCGCGGCGGCGGGCCAGGGACTCCGGGTCCAGCGGGAGGGGCCAGGCCAGGTCCGGGCCGGAGGCCACCAGGGCGGGGTTCTCCGCGTCGGCGGGCGGCTCGTCCGCCCACGCCTCGATCTCACCGAAGCCCGCCGCACAGTGGTCGTACAGCGCCGTCAGGAACGCCGACGGCCCCCTGCGGCGCTTCTGGGTCGGTCCCCACCAGTGCGCCGAGCCCAGCAGCAGGGAGCGGGGGCGGGTGAAGGTGACATAGCCGAGGCGCAGTTCCTCCGTGTGCTGATGGGCCTTCATGGCGCCCTTGAAGGATTTCAGCCCCTTGGCGTCCCACGACGTCACATCCGGCAGGGTGCCCGCGTCGCCGCGCAGGGCGTGCGGGAGGACCTGGGGATGTGAGGTCCAGGTCTCGCGCGACCGCTCGCTCGGGAACTGCCCGGCGATCAGGCCGGGCACCGCGACCACGTCCCACTCCAGGCCCTTGGACTTGTGGGCGGTCAGCACCTTGACGGTGTTCTCCCCGCCGGGCAGGGCGTTGTCCAGGCCCTTCTCGTACCGCGCGGCCGTCCGCAGGAACGCCAGGAAGGCCAGCAGCGACGCCTCCCCGTCGAGCGCCGCGAAACCGGCGGCCGTATCGAGGAAATTGCCCAGGGTCTCGCGGCGGCGGGCGGCCAGCGCGTGCGGTGACGCGGACAGCTCGACATCGAGGCCGGTGGTGGACAGAACGCGGTGCAGGACATCCATCAGGGGGTCGGCCAGGGAGCGGCGCAGCTCGCGCAGCTCGGCGGCGAGGCGGGCGAAGCGGACCCGGGCCGCGGCCGAGAACGGCAGTCCGTCGTCGGCGCCGGACGATTCGAGGAAGGTGTCGAGCGCGTCGGCGAGGGAGATGACCTCGGCGGGGTCCGTGCCCTCGACAGCCGCCGCGAGCCGCTCGTCCGCGTCACCCGCCCCGTCGGCGGAGCGGTGCACCAGCAGCCGGGCGCGGCGGCCGAGCAGGGCCAGGTCCCGGGGGCCGATCCGCCACCGGGGGCCGGTGAGGAGGCGTACGAGCGAGGCATTGGCCCCCGGGTCCTGGAGGACTTCGCAGACCGCGACCAGATCGGCGACCTCGGGCAGCTGGAGCAGCCCGGAGAGGCCGACGACCTCCACGGGGACGTCCCGGGCCACCAGCGCGCCCTGGATCGCGGGAAAGTCGCCCGCCGTACGGCACAGGACGGCGATCTCGCCCGGCTGGGTGCCGGTGCGCACCAGATGGGCGAGGGAGTCGGCGAGCCAGTCGATCTCCTCGGCCCGGGAGGGGAGGAGGGCGATACGCACCGACCCGTCCCGCTCGGCCCCTGGGGCGGGGCGCAGGGCTTCGACGCCTTCGTGCATGGCGCGCAGCGGGGCCGCCAGGCCATTGGCGAGCCGCAGCAGCCGGCCGCCGCTGCGCCGGTTCTCACTGAGCGAAAATCGGTCGGCGGGGGCCCCGTCGGCCCGGGTGAAATGCTCCGGGAAGTCGTCCAGATTGGCGACGGATGCCCCGCGCCAGCCGTAGATGGCCTGGCAGGGGTCGCCGACCGCGGTCACGGCATGGCCGGTGCCCCGGCCGAACAGTCCGGCCAGCAGCAGTCGCTGGGCGACCGAGGTGTCCTGGTACTCGTCCAGGAGGACGACCCGGAACTCGTCGCGCAGGACGGCGCCCACGGCGGGCCTGGTGAGCGCCAGCTCGGCGGAGAGGGCGATCTGGTCGCCGAAGTCGAGCAGCTCGCGGGTGCGCTTGGCGCGGCGGTAGCGCACGGTGAGGTCGAGCAGCTCACGGCGGGCGGCGAGGGCCTCGGGGACCTTGCGCAGCTCGGCGTTGGAGAGCCTGATGTCCGCCAGGTCGTGCAGCAGACCGGAGTCGTGTTCGCCGAGCCGCTCGGGTCGTACGAGATGCTCCGACAACTCGGCGTCCAGGGCCAGCAGATCGCTGACCAGGGTGGGGAACGACCTGGTCAGCGAGGGATACGGGCCCGGGGCCTCGCGCAGCACCCGGGCGGCGAGCTGATAGCGGGTGGCGTCGGCGAGGAGGCGCGCGGTCGGCTCAAGACCGATGCGCAGCCCGTGGTCGGCGAGGAGCTGTCCGGCGAAGGCGTGGTAGGTGGAGATACGGGGCTCGCCCGGGGGGTTGTCGGGGTCGATGCCATGAGGGGCCTCAGGGTCGGTCACCCCCGCCCGGATCAGGGCCGTACGGACGCGCTCGGCCAGCTCGCCCGCCGCCTTGTTGGTGAAGGTGAGCCCGAGGACCTGCTCGGGCGCGACCTGTCCGGTCCCGACGAGCCACACCACCCGGGCCGCCATGACCGTCGTCTTGCCCGACCCGGCTCCGGCCACGATGACCTGCGGGGCGGGCGGCGCGGTGATGCAGGCCGTCTGCTCCGGGGTGAAGGGGATCCCGAGAAGCTCCTTGAGCTGCTCGGGATCGCTGATACGAGCGGTCACATCAAGGAGGCTAACGGCGACCACTGACAGTCCGGCTCCTCCGGTGGCCGGGTGGCCTGGGCACGCGGGGGCGGTGGGCCCGCGGGGCCGTACGGAGGGACGGGCCCGTAACCGAGCGGCGGGCCCGTACGGAGCGGCGGAGGGGGACGGGACCCGCACCCCGCACCAGCACCAGCACCAGCACCAGCACCGTACGGGCACGCGCGGCGGCTCACTCCACGATGTGGCCGCCCTCCGGCTGGGCGCTGCACGAGGCGCGGAAGGCGCAGTTGGCGCAGTGCCCGCCGGTGGACGGGGTGAAGCGCTCATCCAGGACGCGGCCCGCGGCGGTGGCGAGCAGATCGCCGACCCACTCCCCCGTGAGCGGCTCCTGCGCCTGGACCCTGGGGAGGGAATCGCCGCCCTCCTTCACGGGGGCGGGCTGCCGCAGCTGGACGAGTTCGGCGCCGCCCGGCTCCGGGCGGCGGCCCTCGAACGCCTCGTCGAGCGCGCCCTCCCGCACGGCGAGCTGGTAGACGGCGAGCTGCGGGTGGTGGGCGACCTCGTCGCCGGTGGGCGCCTGTTTGCCGGTCTTGAAGTCGACGACGTACGCCCGCCCCTGAGCGTCCCGCTCGACCCGGTCCATGGAGCCCCGGATGCGCACCTCGTACTCCCCGGCCTCCAGGGTGACGTCGAATCCGTGCTCCGTGGCGGCGGGGGTCCGGCCGCCACGGTCCATCACATGCCAGCGGAGGAAGCGTTCGAGAGCCACGCGCGCGTGGTTCTTCTCCTGTTCCGACTTCCAGGGCGCGTCGAAGACGAGGCCGTCCCAGACGGAGTCGAGGCGTTCCATGAGGACGGCCAGGTCGGCCGGGGTCTGCCCGGACGCGACCTCGTCGGCCAGGACGTGGATGACGTTGCCGAAGCCCTGGGCGGCGGTGGCGGGGGCGTCGGCCTTCACTTCACGGCCCAGGAACCACTGGAGCGCGCAGGTGTTGGCGAGCTGGTCGAGGGCACTGCCGGAGAGGACGACCGGCTGGTCCCGGTCGCGCAGGGGGACGCCGCTGTGAGTGGGGTCGTACAGGCCCCACCAGCGTTCGGGGTGCGCGGCCGGTACGAGCGGGACGTCCTCGTCGTCCCTGAGGGCGGCGAGCCGGGCCAGGCGCTGGGCGGCGGCGGTGCGCAGCGCGGGCGACGCCTGGGGGTCGACGGTGGTGGCGCGCAGTTCGGCGACGAGGGCCGCGACGGCGAGGGGGCGGCGGGGGCGGCCGGTGATGTCCCTCGGGTCCTCGCCCAGTTCGGTGAGGAAGCGGGAGGGCTGGTCACCGTCGTCGGCGGGCGCCTTCACCGCGGTGACGACCAGACGGTCGCGGGCCCGGGTGGCCGCCACGTAGAAAAGCCGGCGTTCCTCGGCGAGGAGGGCGCCCGGGGTGAGCGGCTCGGCGAGGCCGTCACGGCCGATGCGGTCGGCCTCCAGGAGCGAGCCCCGGCGGCGCAGATCGGGCCACAGGCCCTCCTGGACACCGGCGACGACGACGAGGCTCCATTCGAGGCCCTTGGAGCGGTGGGCGGTCATCAGCCGTACGGCGTCCGGGCGGCTCTCGCGTACGGAGAGGGTGTCGGCCGCGATCTCCTGGGCCTCGATCTCCTCGATGAAGTTGAGGGCTCCCCGGCCGCCGGTGCGCTCCTCGGCGCGGGCCGCGGTGTCGAAGAGCGCGCACACGGCGTCGAGGTCCCGGTCCGCGTTGCGCCCGGCCGCGCCACCGCGCAGGGCGGCGCGCTCCAGCCGCCCCGGCCACGAGGTGCCGTTCCACAGCTCCCACAGGGCCTCCTCGCCGGTGCCGCCGCCTTCGAGCAGTTCGCGGGCCTTGCGCAGCAGCTCGCCGAGCTGCTGCGCTCGGCGGGCGTACGACGGGTCGTGCGCGACCAGCCGCTCGGGCTCGGCGAGGGCGCGCGCGATCAGCAGATCGGATGGCGGCGGAACGCGGTTCCCCGCGGTGCGCTCCTCGTCGCGCAGCGCCCGGCCGAGGCGGCGGAAGTCGGCGGCGTCCATGCCGCCGAGCGGTGAGGTGAGCAGCGCGAGCGCGGTCTCGGTGTCGAGCCAGCCGCCCCTAGGGGTGGGCACGGGCCCCGGCGCGGGCGCGGCATCCGCCCCGGCGTCGGTCTGGGCGACCGTGGGTTCCCCCGCGTCGGTCTGGCCGGTCGCGGGTTCCCCGGAGCCGGCCACGGCTGCGGGCCCCCCGCCGGACTCCCCCCGCCCGGCGCCGGACGCGGCCGCCGTCGCGATCACCCTCAGGGCCGTCAGCAAGGGGGCGACCGCCGGTTCGTGCCGCAGGGGGACATCGGCGCCGTCGATCTCCAGGGGGACGCCCGCGGAGGTGAGGGCACGGCGGATGGAGGGGATGGTGCGGGCTCCGGCGCGGACCAGGACGGCCATGTCGTGCCAGGCGACACCGTCCTCCAGATGGGCGCGGCGGAGGATGTCGGCGATGTTGTCGACTTCCGTGGAGGCGGTCGGGAAGGTGTACGCCTCGACCGTGCCGCCCTCACGGACCGGCGACAGCTCCCGGTGGGCGCGGACCTTCTCGGCCGGCAGGCGGGTCAGCGGCATCCGGCGCGTCAGCTTCCGGGTCGCCTGGAGCAGCTTCTCACCGCTGCGGCGGGAGGCCGTCAGGACCGCGACGCCCGGCGCGCTGCCGTCGGCCCGGCGGAACATGGCCGGAAAGTCGAGGATGCCGTTCACATCCGCGCCCCGGAAGGCGTAGATCGACTGGTCCGGATCGCCGAACGCGACCAGCGTCCGGCCCCCGCCCGCGAGCGCCTGGAGCAGCCGCACCTGGGACGGATCGGTGTCCTGGTACTCGTCCACGAAAACCGCGTCGTACGGGAAGTGGAGCGGGGTCGCGGTCCGCTCGGCCAGCAGGACGGCCCGGTGCACCAGCTCCGCGTAGTCCAGTACGCCCTGCATGTCCAGGACATCCAGATACTCCGCGAGGAAGGAGGCCGCCGCCCGCCAGTCCGGCCGTCCGGTGCGGGCGGCGAAGCGGGCCAGGGACTCGGGGCCCAGGCCCAGTTCCCGGCTGCGGGCGAGCACCGCCCGTACCTCGTCGGCGAAACCGCGGGTGGTCAGGCACGCCCGCAGTTCGTCGGGCCAGTGGTTGCGCGCAAGACCCTCCGCCTCCAGGTCGAGCTGGCCGGTGAGCAGTTCACGTACGGCGACGTCCTGCTCGGGGCCCGACAGCAGCCGCAGGGGCTCGGCGAAGAGATCGGCGTCCTGGTGCGCGCGGACCAGGGCGTAACAGAAGGAGTGGAAGGTGGTGGCCTGCGGTCCCCGGGCGCCACCCAGCCGCACCGCCATCCGGTCGCGCAGCTCCACCGCGGCCCGGCGGCTGAAGGTGAGCACCAGGATTCGCTCCGGATCGGCTCCCCTGGCGACCCTGGAGGCGACGGCCTCGACCAGGGTGGTGGTCTTGCCCGTGCCCGGACCCGCGAGAACCAGCAGGGGGCCGTGGGCGTGGTCAACCACCGCGCGCTGCGCTGCGTCCAGCAGAGGGAGATCAGCGACCCGCGGCTGCGTGTGCACCAGCCGGTACGCGCCGGGGATCCTGCCCCTGCGCCCATACGGGCGTGGGGGGACCCCCTGCCGTACCTGTCGCTGGTACGGCGTGTGTCCGGTGGTGGAGGAGGAGCTCACGTGGATCGCCGGTCCCGGTGGGTGTGCTGGTGCTGATGGAGCGGTTCGTGCCGCGCGCCGACGACGCTACGCCGCCGTCCGGCGGGCGGCCGCCGGGCCCGTCGCGCCCCGCACGTACTCCGTACGGTCCTCAGGGCGCCCGCGTCTGCGCCCTGGGGCGGAAGCTGTCATATGTGAGCGCCGTCGAGAGCACCATCACCGCCGTCGCCGTCCCAGCGGGCGCGCTTCATGTCGAGGCGCGGCACATGGCCCTCCGCGGCGAGGGAAGCCTCGCGCAGCGGGGTGCCCTCCGCCCGGTACCGCTCAAGGGCGCTCAGCTCGTGGCCCGGCAGCAGGGTGCCGTCCGCGCGCACGACGCGCCACCAGGGCACGGCATCGCCGTACAGCGCCATGACCCGGCCGACCTGGCGCGGGCCCCCCTCGCCCAGCCACTCGGCTATGTCGCCGTACGTCATCACCCGGCCCGGCGGGATCAGCTCGGCGACATCGAGCACCCTCTCCGCATACTCGGGGTACGCGGAGTGTTCGGGGGACTGAGGCAGCTCTTCCATCCGTCCCATCCTGCCGCACCCCACCGACAACGCCCCGGACGCCTGTGGACAAACGCGGAGGACGACGCATGGGGTACAGAATGGGAATCACCGGGTGAAGCGGCGCATGTCGCGCACCTCACGCTCCCGCGATACGCCCTGATGCCCCTCTCTGTCGTCGGGTCGTGCCACCATCGTGCGGGCGGTGACTGGTGATACGAGACCAAGAAGAGACCGAGACGACCGAGGAGCAGGGTGTGCAGCCTGGCAGGGCGGCGGGCACCCCTGAGGCCGAGTCGTACCCGGACACGCCCGCCGCCGACCAGCGGTCCACCGCCGGGGACCAGTCCGCTGCCGAGGGCCAGTCCACCGCCGGGGAACGGTCCGCCGCCGACGACAAGAGACCATCCTTGAAGAAACACCCCGCGGAAGAGGCGCACGGGAGCGGCGGAGACGGGGCGTCAGCGCGTGCCGGGGCCGTCGGGCCGGAGGCGACGACCGGCGCGGCCGAAGCGGCCGGCGCGGGCAGCGCCGACGAGCACGGGCACGATCACCAGCACAGGCACGGACCTGAGCCTGGGCACGGACCCGGGCACGGACCCGGGCCTGCGGCTGAGCCCGATCACCAGCACGAGAGCGACCACCACGACGTATCCAGCATCGACCGGGTCTCGGGCGACGAGCCCCTGCTCGCCGCCCGGGTCCACCGCCCGTCCGATCTGCTGCGCCTGCTCACCGGCATCCTCGCGATCGCCGTCGTCCTCGCCATCGCCGCCTTCGCGCACGGCACCACATCGGGCCTTGAGGACGACATCACCAAGGGCACCGGACAGGCCCCCGACCTGCTGGTAAAGGTCGCCGGTCTGGTCTCCAGCATCGCCGTTCTGCTGGTCCCGGTCGCCTTCGCCATCGAACGGCTGATCAAACGCGACGGCTTGCGCATCGCCGATGGCGTCCTCGCCGCCGTACTCGCGCACGGCGTCACCCTCGCCACCGATCTCTGGGTCGCCCGGGGGGCGCCAAGCCCCATCCAGGAAGCGCTCACCAAGGCCCAGGACAACGGCGGGCTGACCGATCCCGTCCATGGCTATCTGGCACCCGTCATCGCCTATATGACCGCCGTCGGCATGGCCCGCAGACCGCGCTGGCGGGTGGTCCTGTGGGTGGTGCTGCTGCTCGACGCCTTCGCCATGCTGGTCGCCGGGTACACCACGCCCTTCTCGATCGTCCTCACCGTGCTGATCGGCTGGTCGGTGGCGTACGGCACCCTCTACGCGGTCGGCTCGCCCAATGTCCGGCCCACCGGACAGACCCTGATGGCGGGTCTGCGCCATGTCGGCTTCCGCCCGGTCACCGCGATGCGCGCCGAGGACGTCCCCGACGCCTCGCCGCTCCGGCCGGTCGGCGGCAGCCCGGCCGAGCAGGGCGACCGGGGCAGACGCTATCTGGTCACCCTGGAGGAGGGCGCACCGCTCGATGTCACGGTCGTCGACCGGGAGCAGCAGGCCCAGGGCTTCTTCTACCGGGTGTGGCGGCGGCTGACCCTGCGTTCGATCACGACCCGCCGTTCGCTCCAGTCGCTGCGTCAGGCACTGGAGCAGGAGGCGCTGCTCGCGTACGCGGCCATCGCCGCCGGAGCCAACGCGCCGAAGCTGATCGCCACCTCCGAGCTGGGTCCCGACGCCGTGATGCTGGTGTACGAGCACCTGGGCGGGCGCTCCCTGGACACCCTGAGGGACGACGAGATCACGGACGATGTCGTACGCGGGGCCTGGCGACAGGTCAAAGCACTCCAGTCACGCCGTATCGCGCACCGCCGGCTGAACGGCGACGCGATCCTGGTGGACCGGACCGGCAGGGTGATCCTGACCGATCTGCGCGGCGGTGAGATCGCGGCGGGCGATGTGGTGCTGCGGATGGACACCGCCCAGTTGCTCACCGCCATCGGGCTGCGGGTGGGGGCCGAGCGCGCGGTGGCGACCGCTGTGGAGGTCCTCGGGCCGGACGCGGTCGCCGACTGTCTGCCGCTGCTCCAGCCGATCGCCCTGACCCGGTCGACCCGGGCCACGCTGCGCAGGCTCGCCAGGGAACGGGCCCAGCGGGAGCGGGACGCGGTCCTGGAGGCGTCGGCCGCGGCCAAGCGGGCCCGCCAGGCGGCAGCCGCGGCCCCCGACGACGGCCGCGAGGCCGAACGCAAATCCGAACGCAGGTCGGAGCGCAAGTCGGAACGCGCGGAGAAGCAGGCCGACAAGCGGGCCATGGACGAGGCCATGGACGAAGTCCGCGAGGAGGATCTGCTGACCCAGATCCGCCATCAGGTGCTGCTGATCAGGCCGCAGGCGCCGGTGGAACCGGTCCGGCTGGAGCGGATCAGACCCCGGACCCTGCTCAGTCTGATCGCGGGTGCGGTCGCCGCGTACTTCCTGCTCTCGCAGATCGCGGGCACCGACGTCGGCACCGACTTCAGCCATGCGCACTGGGGCTGGCTGGCGGGCGCGGCGGCGTTCTCCGCGCTCAGCTATGTGGCGGCGGCGATGAGCCTGCTGGGCTTCGTCCCGGAGCGGGTGCCGTTCCCGAGGACCGTACTCGCCCAGGTCGCCGGGTCCTTTGTCAAGATCGTCGCCCCGGCCGCGGTCGGCGGGGTCGCCCTGAACACCCGCTTCCTCCAGCGCTCGGGGGTACGCCCGGGGCTCGCGGTGGCGAGCGTGGGCGCGTCGCAGCTCTTCGGGCTCGGGGCGCACATCCTGCTGCTGCTCACCTTCGGCTATCTCACCGGTACGGAGAAGACACCGTCGCTCAACCCGTCCAGGACGGTGATCGCGGGGCTGCTCACGGTCGCGGTGCTGGTGCTGGTGGTGACGGCGATCCCGTTCCTGCGGAAGTTCGTCGCGACGCGGCTGCGCTCGCTGTTCGCCGGTGTGGTGCCGCGCATGCTCGACGTACTGCAACGGCCGGTGAAGCTGCTCACCGGCATCGGCGGCATGCTGTTGCTGACCGGTGTGTTCGTGATGTGTCTGGATGCCTCGATCCGGGCCTTCAGCGGCGGCCATCAGCCACTGAGCTACGCGAGCCTCGCGGTGGTCTTCCTCGCGGGCAACGCCCTGGGGTCCGCGGCGCCCACCCCCGGCGGTGTGGGCGCGGTCGAGGGCGCGCTCATCCTCGGACTGATCGCGGCCGGGGTGCCCAAGGAGGTCGCGACACCGGCGGTGCTGCTGTACCGGACGCTGACGCTGTGGGTGCCGGTACTGCCCGGGTGGTTCGCCTTCAACCATCTGACCCGCAAGGGCGCGCTGTAGGCCCGCTCGTACGCCCCTCCCGTGCTCCCTGAGGGGCGGTACGGGCTGCCCCGGCGCACCCGAACCACCCGCTTGGACCGCCGCACGGGCGGTGCGCCCCAGCGCGGCGCACGATGGCGGCATGCCGACCACTTCCTTCGCCCTGCGCGTAGTCGCCTTCGCCGCCTCCCTCGCCGTACTGCTGGTCGCGGGCTGTTCCGACAGCGGTGACAAGGACAAGGGCCAGGACCCCGGCGCGGGCACGGTGACCGGTACGGACCCGGCCGCCCGTACGGGCGCGCTCGCCACGCAGAAGCTGGACTGGCGGACCTGCCCGGCCCCCTCCGAGGCGGAGGGCGGCGGGCCCGCGCCGTCCCCGCTGCCCGGCGGTCCGGCCTGGGAGTGCTCGTTCATGGATGTGCCCCTCGACTACGCGGAGCCCGGAGGCGAAACGATCGAGCTGGCCCTGATCCGCGCCCGGGCCACCGAACGGAAGAAGCGGATCGGCTCCCTCCTCTTCAACTTCGGCGGCCCCGGCGGCTCAGGTGTCGCCACTCTGCCCGCCGCCGCCACGGACTACGCGACCCTGCGCACCCGCTACGACCTGGTCAGCTTCGACCCGCGCGGAGTCGGCCGCAGTGTGCCCGTGGAGTGCGAGGACAACAAGCGGCTCGACGCGTACTACGCCCAGGACGCGACGCCCGACGACGAGGCGGAGGAGAAGACGTTCACGGACGGGCTGAAGTCGTACGCCGACGCCTGTGAGAAGAACTCCGGCGACGAACTCCCGCATGTCGGCACGACCAACGCCGCCCGGGACATGGAGCTGATGCGACAGGTCCTCGGCGACGACAAGCTGCACTACTTCGGTATCTCCTACGGCACCGAACTGGGCGGCGTCTACGCGCATCTGTACCCGGAGAAGGTGGGCCGCGCGGTCTTCGACGCCGTGGTCGACCCCACCAAGAACTCTCTCCAGAGCTCCCTCGGCCAGGCGAAGGGCTTCCAGCTGGCCCTCACCAATTTCGCCCGGGACTGTGTGGAGCGCGGCGACGAGTGTCTGCTCCCCGGCACCACCGTGGCGCAGATCCAGGACGGCATCGTCCAGCTCCTCCAGCGGCTCGACCGGACCCCGATCCCCGGCAGCGGTGACCGCGAGCTGACCCAGACGCAGGCCACCAACGGGATCGCGCAGGCGCTGTACTCACCGGAGTACTGGGAACTCCTCGAACAGGGACTGGACGAGGCGGACGGCGGTGACGGGGCGCTGCTGCTCGCGCTCTCCGACGCGATGAACGGCCGTAGCGACAACGGCCACTACAGCAATATCGGAGCCGCCAACGCGGCCGTGAACTGCGTCGACTCCAAGGACCGCTACTCCCTGGCGCAGACCAGGGCACGGCTGCCGGAGTTCCGGGCGGTGTCGCCCGTCTTCGGCGACTATCTCGGCTGGGGGCTGATGGGCTGCACCGAGTGGCCGGTCCCCGGCGCCTGGTCCCATCCCGATGTCTCCGCCCCCGGCGCCCCGCCGATCCTCGTGATCGGCAACACCGGTGACCCGGCGACCCCGTACGAGGGCGCGCGGGCGATGGCCGGGGCGCTCGGCGAGGGCGTCGGGGTGGAGCTGACGTACAACGGCGAGGGGCACGGTGCCTACAACAACTCCAGCACCTGTGTGAAGCGCGCCGTGGACGGCTATCTGCTGGAGGGCAGGGTTCCGGCCGGGGGAACGGTCTGCCGCTAGGACGGGTCCGCTGTCGGCCCCCTGCGCCGGACCGGGCCCGCCGCGGGGCGGCCCGACAGCCCCAGCACCAGGCCGGCCCGACAGCCCCGGGCAGGACCGACAGCCCCGGGCAGGACCGCCGATGGGCACCGGCAACGGCGCTGTCAGTGGCCCCGCTTAGGATGACGGAACATCCGAAAGCCTTGGGGGGCTGACGGGATATCCGAAAGCCTGGGGGGCGTCGATGACCATGCGGGTACGCGCGGGGGCTCTGGCCGCGGCGGCGCTGCTGCTGGCCGGGGCGGCCACCGGATGCAGCAGCGAAGAGGGAGACGGCGACAAGGGGGCCGGGAAGGGCGCGGGCGGGAACAGCGCCGCGCCTTCGGCCTCCGGGCCCGCCACCGGCACCGGGGACACAGCGGGGTCGCAGAGCGATCTGCCTGCCGCGCTCACGGGTCAGCGGCTCGACTGGAAGGGCTGCGAGGCCCCGGTCGAGGCGGACGGGGCCAACGCCGAGCGCCCCGGCGGGCAGTGGCAGTGCGCCACGCTCAAGGCGCCGCTCGACTACAAGAAACCGGCGGGCGAGACGATCGGCATCGCGCTGATCCGCGCCAAGGCCAAGGACTCCGCCGGGCGCGTCGGCTCCCTGCTGTTCAACTTCGGCGGGCCGGGAGGCTCCGGCGTCTCCACCCTGCCCCGCGCCGCCCAGGGTTACGCGACGCTGAACAGCCGGTACGACCTGGTGAGCTTCGACCCTCGCGGGGTCGCGAAAAGCTCCGCCGTGGTGTGCCGGGACAGCAAGCGGGCGGAGGCCGGTTACCGCCTGGACAACACCCCGGACACCCCCGCCGAGGAGAAGGCGTTCATCGACGACTCCATCGCCTTCGGCGCGGGCTGCGCCGAGAGGTCCGGCAAGGTGCTCCCGCACGTCGGCACGACCAACGCCGCCCGGGACCTGGATCTCATCCGACAGGTCCTCGGCGACGACAAGCTCCACTATCTGGGCTTCTCGTACGGTACGGAGCTGGGCGGGGTGTACGCCCATCTGTTCCCGTCCAGGGTCGGGCGGCTCGTCCTGGACGCCGTCGTCGACCCCACCGCCGACTACGCGGGCCACTCCCGTAACCAGGCCCTCGGCTTCCAGCGCGCCCTGGAGAACTACTTCAAGAGCCGGGGCATCGGCGCCGAGGACGGCACCGCGCGGGTGGTGAAGCTGCTGAAGGGGCTGGACCGCGAGCCCCTGCGCACCGACGCGGGCCGCACCCTCACCCAGAGTCTCGCGCTCACCGGGATAGTCCTGCCGCTGTACTCCCAGGAACAGTGGCCGATGCTGACCGACGCGCTGAACGAGGCCGAGCGGGGCAACGGCACCCGGCTGCTGATGCTGGCGGACTCGTACAACGGCCGGGACGACAACGGCAAGTACAGCACCCAGGACCACTCCCAGCGCGCCATATCCTGCGCCGACACCAAGGGCAAGGCGACGGCGGCCGAGGTCAGGTCCCGCCATCTGGCCGACTTCACCAAGGTGTCGCCGATCTTCGGCCCGTACGCGGCCTGGGACCTGGCCGGCTGGTGCGCCGACTGGCCGGTGCCCGGCGAGTGGGACACCCCTGAGGTCTCCGCGCCGGGCGCTGCGCCCATCCTGGTCGTCGGCACCACGGGCGACCCGGCGACCCCGTACGAGGGCGCGAAGAAGATGGCGGACGAGCTGGGCGCGGGCGTCGGTGTGCTGCTCACCAACAAGGGCGAGGGCCATGGGGCGTACGGCAACGGCCGGTGTGTGACGGAGACGATCGACGCGTATCTGCTCGACGGGAAGGTCCCGGTGAACGGGAAGACCTGCTCGTAAGGGCCTGAGGGGGCGGTGAGGGGGCTTGTGGGAGCGCGTGGGTGACGGGGGCACGGGCCCCCACGCGCCAGGGGTCGCGGCACACGGCGGAGGGCTCAGGGCAGCGGCGCGGCCCCGGACCGTCCTGCCTGGTCCGGGGCCTGCGCGCAGATCCGTCGGTGAGTGCCTGAGCAGGGCCCGGGCGGTCGCCGCCCGCGGTCTGCCCGGCCCGCCGTGCCTGCCGGGCAGACTGCCCGGCCTCCTGCCCGGTCTCAGTAGATGGGCTTGCTCGGCTCGATCTGGTTGACCCAGCCGATCACGCCGCCGCCCACATGCACCGCGTCGGCGAAGCCGGCCGACTTGAGGACGGCGAGGACTTCCGCACTGCGGACACCCGTCTTGCAATGCAGGACGATCTTCTTGTCCTGCGGCATGCCCTCCAGAGCCGTGCCCATCAGGAACTCGTTCTTGGGGATCAGCTTGGCGCCGGGGATCGAGACGATCTCGTACTCGTTGATCTCGCGGACGTCGATGATCTCGATGTTCTCGCCCTCGTCGATCCACTCCTTGAGCTGCTTGGGAGTGATCGTCGAACCGGCGGCGGCCTCCTGGGCCTCCTCGGACACGACACCGCAGAACGCCTCGTAGTCGATCAGCTCGGTGACGGTCGGGTTGGTGCCGCAGACGGCGCAGTCGGGGTCCTTGCGGACCTTGACCTGGCGGTACTGCATCTCCAGGGCGTCGTAGATCATCAATCGGCCGACCAGCGGGTCGCCCACCCCGGCCAGCAGCTTGATCGCCTCGGTGACCTGGATCGACCCGACGGAGGCGCAGAGGACACCGAGGACACCGCCCTCGGCGCAGCTCGGGACCATGCCCGGCGGCGGGGGCTCCGGGTAGAGGCAGCGGTAGCAGGGACCGTACTCGGACCAGAAGACGGACGCCTGACCGTCGAAGCGGTAGATGGAGCCCCAGACGTACGGCTTGTTCAGCAGCACGCACGCGTCGTTGACCAGATAGCGCGTCGCGAAGTTGTCCGTGCCGTCGACGATCAGGTCGTACTGACCGAAGATGTCCATCACGTTCTCGGCTTCGAGCCGCTCTTCGTGCAGGACGACATTGACGTACGGGTTGATGCCCAGGACCGAGTCCCGGGCGGATGCGGCCTTGGAGCGGCCGATGTCGGCCTGACTGTGGATGATCTGGCGCTGGAGGTTCGACTCGTCGACCTCGTCGAACTCCACGATGCCGAGGGTGCCGACACCGGCTGCGGCGAGGTACATCAGGGCCGGCGACCCCAGGCCACCGGCACCGACACACAGCACCTTGGCGTTCTTCAGCCGCTTCTGCCCGTCCATCCCGACATCGGGGATGATCAGGTGGCGGGAGTACCTGCGGACCTCGTCGACGGTGAGCTCGGCAGCGGGCTCAACCAGGGGTGGCAGCGACACGGGGACTCCGTTGCGTCGAGTAAGTCAGTACGGTTGTTCCCCCGTAACACTGCCACGCGCCTCCTCATTCCGAGACACCCGGTCCGATCTGCGAGACGAATTCGTCCCAGTACCCGGGCAGCGTCTCGAATGGACCGGTATGTACACCTTGGTCGGCGTGACCACCGCCACCATCTGGACCCTCCGGTCCACCGGCACGTTCCGGTCCACCGGCACCCTCCGGTCCACCGGCACGTTCCGGGCGGTCGAGCCGGTCGGTCCGGCGTTCCAGGCGGTCCAGGCGGTCGGTCCGGTCGGTGAAGAAGATCGTCCCCGCGCCCTGCCAGCGGGCGATCCGGGTCGCCTCGGCGAGATGGGTGCGCGGCACCCCGTGGACGAAGTGGGCGAACCGCTCCGGCGGGTGGTCCGCCGTCCACTGAGCCACCTGCGACCAGCGGTAGTCCGCCCACGGCCCGGAGAAGGTGACCAGCTGATCGGCCACCTCCGCGTATCCGGGGTACGGGTGCGAGCCGTGCCCGAGCACCAGATGGCCAGGCCGCGCGCCACCACCGCCGGTGGGGCCGGGAGCCGCCGCTGACCCCGGCTCCCGGTGGTCGAACAGCACCTCCAGCGTCGCCGTGGTCCGCCGTACAGCCGCCAGATCAGCGCGGTCGGCCGGACAGCGGTCCAGCAGAAAGCCGTCGACCCGGTACCAGTCCAGATACTGGTGCGCGTCGGCGATCAGCTCGCCGTAGGTACGGGAGCCGTGGGCCAGGTCGAGATGGCCGAGTACCCGGACACCGGCGTTCCGCAGCCGTCCCGCCGCCGCCAGACAGTGCGGGTCGGGGCGGTCGCCGGGACCGTTGGCGACATTGAGCACCACCCAGTGCAGGGGGGTGCCCGGCCGGGTCAGCTCGGCCCACTCGGTGGGCGCGAGCAGCGGATGCGCGCAGCCGGGAACCCCGAGGCCGAGTCTCCCCCAGCCCGCGTCGGGAAACGCCCCCTCGGCACCGGACGCGGACCGCTGCGCACCTGTGGTGGTCAGATACGACATGCCGCCTCCATCCAGATGTCGGCGAGCGACTCCTCCAGATTGATCCGGGGGCGCCAGCCGAGCCGGTCGCGGGCGGTGCGCACATCCGCCTGCTGCCAGTTGCCGCAGCCGTCGGGATACGGCACGGGGGTCGCGCCCAGCTGATCGAGGGCGGATTCCGAACGCGGCGCTCCGATGATCGCCCCCGGCCGGCCGGGCGGGGCGTCCAGCTCATGGAGCGCGCCCGCGAAGCCCGCGACCCTGGCCAGGACCGCGGCGGCGTCCCGCAGCCGTACGGCACGGCCCGTACCGATGTTGACGACTCCCTGCGCGGCGGAGAGCGAGGCGGCGTGCACGGCCCGCGCCACATCCCTTACGTCGACGAAGTCTCGCTGCACACCGAGTCCGCTGAGCTTCAGCTCGCCGTCGCCCGACTGCATGGCACGCCGCATCGCCTCGGCGAGGCGGCCCAGCGGGGAGCCCGCGGGGGTGCCGGGGCCCACGGGTGAGAAGACCCGCAGGACGACGGCGTCCAGGCCGGAGCCGAGAACCAGCTCCGTGGCGGCGAGCTTGCTGACGCCATAGGGGCCGCCGGGCCTCGGAATGGCGTCCTCCGCGGTGGACGAGCCCTGCTGGGACGGCCCGTACTCGGAGGCGCAGCCGACCTGGACGAGCCGGGCGCCGCAGCCGCTGCGGCGCAGGGCCTCACAGACGGTGGCGACGGCGACGGTGTTGTGCCGGGTCAGATCGCGGGCACCGCCGCGAGTGGCCCCGGCGCAGTTGACGACGACACCCGGGTGTACGGCGCTCAGGAAGCGGGTGAGCGCCCCCGGGCTGCCTCCGGCGAGGTCGAAGCGTACGTCGGCGTCGTCGCCCCGGCCGAGCGCGGTCAGATGGACGGCGGGGTCGGCGAGCAGCCGGTCGGCGACGAAGCGGCCGAGGAATCCATTGGCCCCGAGCAGCAGCACCCTCATCGTGCGTCCCCTCTGTGCCGACGGGTCGGGGCTGGGTGTTGGCGGATCATGTCGCTCTCTCCTTCAGGGGTGTCGCTGACGGTGCAGCGGCTGTTGCCGGGTGCGCCCGCGGTGTCGGCGCCGCGGGAGGTCATACGGTGTGGGCCGAGGCCCGGGACAGGGCCGCGGTGGCATGGGCCAGCAGTCCGGCACCGGCGAGGGCGCAGGCGACGGCCGGTACGGCTCCGGCACCCCAGGCGGCCACGGCCGCCTCGACCGGGGTGGCCAGGAATCCGCAGCCGGGCAGCCGGCCGGCGAGCAGGAGTGCGAGGGCCGCGGCTTCGGCGGCGCAGGCGAGCGCGAGTCCGGTGGCGGCGGCCTCGGCGTAGCCGTGGACGACGAGGAGCCGGGCCAGGAACAGCAGTACGCCCAGGGCGGCCGTCGCGGCGGCGGGGGCGAGGGCCCCATAGGGGCGCACCGTTTCACCCAGCACCGGCAGAGCTTCACTCAGCGCCGGCAGAACTTCGCCCAGCGCCAGCAGCGCGCCGAGGGCTCCGGCGTACAGGGCGACGACCGCGAGCAGCAGCGGGCGGGTACCGGACGCGAAATCGTCGAGCGCCCGGCTGCCGTCGAGACCGCGCCGGGCCCGTACGGCGAAGAGATGGGCGCACCAGGCGGCGGGCATCACCGCGACGGCGAGTCCGGCCAGCGGCGCGGCGGTCGCGGGCGGCAGTCCCTGAGGGCCGCCGCCGATGAGGTCGCTGATCAGGCCCTCGCCGTACACCGCGAAGCCCAGCAGCCAGACGATCCACAGCCGGGCGGCGCGGGGGGTGCGCACCCGGGCCCGCAGGGGGCCGTGGCGCAGACAGAGGGCGACGGCCACGGCGGCGGCGAGCGCTCCGGTCACGGTGACGGCGGTACGGAGCACTCCGTCGAGCGCCGCCCGCCCGGTCAGGGTGAGGACGCCGAGCGCACCCGGCAGCAGGGTGAGCAGCACCATCGGCAGCAGGCGGGTCCGACGGCCGCCGCCTGCCGCCCGCGCGGGGGGCCTGGCGGGCTCCTCGCCCCGGGGAACGCGTGCGTACAACTCCTCGGCGAGCGCGAACACATCCCGGTGCCGGAAGCGGGCGACGGTCCGGTCGGTGACGCCATGGGCCTCAAGACCGGCGGCGATCTCCAGCGCGTCGACGGCCCGTTCGCACAGCTCCCGGTGCCGGTG